>JBCCYD010000369.1:0-6336 GCA_039190385.1 Cyanobacteria bacterium P01_F01_bin.143
GTCTTATCGAGCTTGGTGGGCAATCTTGTAGAGCTAATCTCTTGACTGAAGTAGCAATCGGCAATAGACAAATATTGAATACGAAACTCAATAACATGAAACCTTACAAGGATCTCTATGCAGATACACCTCTTTCTGATGGATTAGCTAAAGCCTATATTGAACTTAGGAACCGACAAGATGGAACACCTGGGATAGTTTTATACACAGATGCTGGGGAAAGTTGTGAGGACTCTCTACCAGATCCTTGTGATTTTGTTGAATATAGAATTCTTCCAGAACTTGAGCGTCAATTAGTATTCATGAGACTTGTTCTTATTGGATACAATATAAATAAGAACGGTAATGAGTTTAGAGATCAAAGTCTAAGGTGTATTGAGCGGCTAGGAAAGAGTGAACAAAGACTGGATGTCAAGTATTTCAAAACTAGTAATATAGAACAACTAGAAGTTGCTTCTAAAGAAGGTTTAAGATTTCTTGGGCTCAAAACATCAGAAGAATTTTCGTTTGGAGAATTTTTAAAAGAGTATGCAGTACCAATAAGTGCTTCTGCTGCAACGTTGACCTCAGTTCTTTCGGGCATAGTTTGGCTTGCGAGAAGAAGGCAGGGTATTACAAGAGAGAGGAGATAAAAAAGCCTCTGTCTAGTCTATGGCTAATCAATATACAGTGTTCGCTTTTTATTCTTTATCTTAAGATAGTTCAAGAATATTAATTTTTACATTTCATAGCTTTCTGCAAGTGATCGCGATTGACTGGCAAATAATCTGCAACTAATTCAACAAACCCATCAGGATTAACAATCCAGCTTTGGGCCTCGATAATTTTGGCGCGATCGCGGGAAGGACGTAAGGAAGGGCGCAAGCCTTGCGCCCCTACATTACTGTTGCTTAATGGCTGTTCACTGTTAACTGATGACTGTTCACTGATAACTGAATATCGCCAATCTTGCAAAACTGTTTGTCCGCGGAAAAACTCTTGCGGAGTTGAGGGTAAACCACCTCTTCCTGTAACGACAAAGCTATTTTCGCGATCGCGATTACAACTAGGGGCGATCGCGAAATCAAGAAAGTTTTCTGGTAGCTGAATGATCCCCGAAACAGGATCTGTATTCGTCAGATCAATCTCGATTACGCCGTTAAACTCCGCTCCCAACTCTGAAGTAGCTGTAATATCACTCTGGTCAGTATTAAAATCTCGCACCTGCGTCCCAAAAACCGCCTTCGCTTCAATCACAACCCGTCCACCAAAATTATCTTCTGCATTGGCAGTAATATCACTATTTTCTAGAGCGAGTAAAGTTTCTGCATTAATCCCGATATCGCCGCCAGTAGCTGTTTGAGTGGCATTGGTTGTAATTAAACTCTGGTTGCGCAGGCGAATATCTGGTGCCGATAAATAGATATTAGCGCGATCGCCCTCTATAGTTTCCGCACTGAGAATAGAATTTTCTAACTGAATTTGATCAGCATTGATACTCAAGTTCCCTGCCGCACCTTGTTGCTGACTACTAACCGATAATTGTGCCTGATCACTGAGGGTAAGATTTTCGGCATTAATAGTTAAAGCATCGGCATTCCCGAAACCAGGAGAACTAGCAAAAATACCACTAGGGAATAATGTTTCTGCATTATTTTTGATTAGAGTAGAAAATCTAAAATTGTCAGTCTGTTCTGTGATGTTCGTAAAACCAGAGATGGTAATTGTGTTATTTGCGACTATATTAACACTACCTCCTTTTCCTAAACTCAGAGTACTAGCAGAAATTTGTCCTCCATCTTCGATGTTGATATTTTCTGCTGTAACAGAAATATTGCCACCTTTTCCAGTTGCTCTTCGAATGACTTGTGCCGAAATAGTACTCGGAATTCCTTCAATTGAAGTTCCAGTCAGTTCTATGTTTTCAGTCGCAATGATAGATAAATTTCCTGCATTACCAACATTTTCTGTGGCAACATTAATACGTCCGCCATCACGAAGACTCAAATTTTTGGTTGTAATTTCAATTTTGCCGCCATTTCCTGTTGCCTCTCGTCTCACCGCACTTACTATCTGACTAGAAGTACGAGATGTATTGCGAGAGTTTACTTCTACCAATTCTGTCGCTTTAATATTAATATTTCCTGCATTCCCAAAACCTTTGGTTCCAGCAGCGATGAACGCACCGCTATCAACAGTTAAACGTCCTGTTTCTAAAGTAATATTACCGCCATTACTGAGAGCATCGATTCCTACATCGCCAATGATTCCCCCTGGATTTGGTGCCGCCCCTGGTCTAGAGTTAGTATTTTGGCGATCGCTCAGTTCGATAAATTCGGTAGCATTGATGTATATTTCACCGCCATCCCCCTCACCGCGACCATTAGCTGAGATGACGGCACCTTCTTTTACCAAAACGCGATCGCTGTGAATATTGATATTACCAGCATGACCAATCCCGGCAGTACTGCTATCAATTCCCCCTAGCCCAGATAGACTAACTTCAGAGGTTGTGACTTCAATGTTGCCTCCATTTCCCCTGCCATCGGGCGTTACCGTAGAAAATAAGCCTTTTCTGGGATTGACATTCCTAGACCTGTCGAGATCAAAATTTTCGGGTGGAGAAATAACTTCTAATTTGTCAGTGACATTAACTATGATGTTTCCTGCATTGCCTTGAGATCTTGTTTCACTAGAAATGCGTGAATTGTCTAATTTTAGATTGATGGCCTGAATCTCAACTGTGCCGCCATTACCCAGGGAATTTAATTCTAGATTATGGTTAATCTCGCTATTTTCTAACAAGATATTATTCGTTGCATCGAGATAAATATTCCCTGCTACCGAATTTGTTTGTCCCGAATCTACGTCGATTCCGCCTTGGAAATTACTATTGGCCAGGGTAATGTTTTGCGCCTCAAGAGTAATGCCACCATTGCCTTCTGAGATGACATTAATTAAACTGCGATCGCCTATGGTAATATCTCCCCTGGCAATATCCATTGGCAATTTAGCATTAAAATTAACTATTCCTTCATCTGCTAAACTTCCTAGGTAAACTTTTCCCCCTGGAGCGTTAATAGTGGTTTGTTGTAAATTAAGATTTCCTGCTAGTAAGGTTACATCTTGAGCCTGAATATTGGCTTGCCTTGCCGCGATCGCTTGAGGATTGGTACCAAACTGTACGCCAAGGGGAATATCAATTGTGAGTAATGGCGGAGCTTCTGGATCAATCGCACTAAAGCTTTGGTTATTGGCAAAGTTAATTTTATCGGCGGTAGAAGCAACAAAGGAGCCATTGATATTTATACTGGCATTTTCTCCAAAAACAATACCGTTGGGGTTAATTAAAAATAAATTAGCATCACCATTAACTCCCAACGCACCAAAAATAGTAGAAGGATTATTGCCAGTGACCCGAGTCAAAATATTGGCGATACCTTCGGGATTAGCAAAATTAATTTGTTGTCCATTATTAATATTAAACTCTAGAAAGCTATGAAAGAGATTACTATCTCTAATTGCTCCTCCTTTGATAAGAAATTGTTGCAAATCTGCTGGAATATTGGAAGAAAAATTAGGTATTTGTGGTGGTAAATCAGAAGGAAATACCACATCTGTTGGAGGAGGCGCAGCAAGTTGAGGGAGATTATTCGTTGGAGTGATTAAGGATGATTCAGCTCCTAAAGTATTATCAGGTATTATTTGTGCTGTAGCGATTAAAGGAGTAATGATTTCTATTGCCAAAGTTGCAATAAAAAAAACAGGTAGAGCTGAGTATCGATTTTTTACCTGAAATTTCATTTTTAATTTGTTACTTTTTGTCGCTAGCGAGAGAAAAGCCCCGCAAGTATTTCCGTTATTGCCGTAAAAAATTAAATTGTCAAGCAATCTGAACAAAAGGTTTTGTGCGATCACCTTAAGTAATAATCATTATTCTGGTGAGCGATCGCGGTAAACTCAAAAAACTTTGACAGAATTTATTAATAGATCAGAATCAACTTTTGGTCAAAATTAACTTACGCGGATCTAGATAAACATACCAAGGAAAAGGTTGATGCTTAATTGCATGCCATTTCTCTTTAAACAGTTCTGCTTGCAAATTATAATCTAGCTCATGATTTCCTGGAGCATAAAGTTTCAGATATAGAGTTATCTGATGCTGAGTTTCACTAGTTTTGACCAACCAACAAGGAAAAGTATTAACACTCTCCCTTTGGGTAACAAATTTAAGATGATGAGCGCGGATACCGATATAAGCTAACTCAGCATTAAGCTCTTGCTCAACTTTGAGCTGGCAATTCCAGTCCAAGGCTTTCAATTCTTGACCATTGACAATTTCCAACGAAGAAAAATTTTTGCATTCGGTAAGTTGGGCAACTTTAAAGTTAGGAGGATGGAGAAAAATATCTTCCTTATGACCAAAACCAATGACCTGACCGCGATCGAGAATCACCAACTCTTCGCAAACTCGATAAGCTTCCTCCAATTTATGGGTCACAAACAAAGTCACACCCTGATATTTCGCAAATACCTCCACCAAAAGTTGTTCAATTTGACTACGTAAATAATTATCCAGGGCCGAGAGTGGTTCATCAAGGAGAATTACATCAGGTTCAATAGCTAAAGCTCTGGCTAAGGCTACTCTCTGTTGTTGTCCGCCCGATAATTGATGGGGATAACGTTTTTCCAAGCCTTGTAATTGCATTAATTCTAGATATTTTTGGATTTGTTTTCTCCTTTCTTTTGGGGGCAAATGTTGCAGCCCAAAACCGATATTGCGAGCAACTCTCATATGGGGAAAGAGAGCATAATTTTGAAAGACAAAACCAATACGGCGATCGCGGCAAGAGAGATTAATTTTCTGCTCAGAATCAAATAAAATCCTACCATTGAGCATAATTCGCCCCCGAGATGGCGTTTCCAAACCCGCAATACAACGCAAGGTCATAGTTTTGCCCGAACCAGAAGCTCCTAAGATGCCTAGAGGTTGATCCTGTGCTTTCAAATTAGCAGCCAGATTAAAACTTGGTAAGTCTTTATATATTTCAACAACTAATTCTTGTGCAGAGTGAGTTATAGCTTTGGATTGAACTGTAGGATTAACAGTTGAGAATGATAAATAACGACTAAATATTAATGACCAACGACTGATGGCAGAAGCCCCCAATCTTTCTCGAACCTGATCAAAAAGTCCCTCAGGGTTTGACCAATAGTTAATAATGGCAATTACCCCTAACGCGATCGCGACCAAGACCAGAACCCAAATTAATGCTTGCTCCATTTTTCCTGCTTCTGCGGCAAAATAAATCGCCAGAGGCATGGTCTGAGTTCTCCCAGGAATATTCCCCGCCAACATCAAAGTTGTGCCAAATTCTCCCAAGGCCCGAGCAAAAGTTAAAATTGTCCCTGCAACGATTCCCCGCCAACTTAAGGGCAGCAGTATTTGCCAAAAGATCAAAGTTTCACTGGCACCTAAAGTCCGAGCACAATTAATAATATCCTTTTTGACTTGTTCAAATGCCGTCAATGTAGTTTTATACATCAGGGGAAATGACACTACAGTAGAAGCGACGACCGTAGCTTGCCAAGAAAAAATGATATTCATTCCCCATTGCTGCAATATTTGTCCGATGGGGCTATTTCTTCCAAATATTAATAGTAATAAGAATCCTAAGACAATGGGAGGCAGCACGAGAGGAAGAGTCAAAATACCATCTATAAAACCTTTTGCTTTTCCTCGATAATTAAACATGACTTTTGCTACAGCGACTCCTGCGATAAAAGCGAATATAGTAGCCACAGAAGCTGTTTTTAAGGAAATCCAAAGAGGCGACAGAGCCATTAATATCGAAGATTAAAACTCAACATGATTAATTTTTGAAACAAGCAAGAGCTTTATTTAGAGTAATAGCATAATGTTATCGTAATCAGTTTAATGCTTTAGAGAGAGAGTGAAAACAGACACCCTGTTCTATAAATTATTCCAAGAATTCCCCTGGATCTTCTTTCAACTGATCGAAAGGTCAGAGATTGATATTACAGCTTATGAATTTATCGCCCCAGAAATCAAACAACGTGCCTTTCGACTCGATGGTTTATTTACAACGAAAGACAAAGATAGTGATTTACCACTTTACTTTGTAGAAGTACAATTTTATGAAGAAGCCGACTTTTATGATCGCCTGTTTCCTAGTATTTTCCTCTACTTTAGTCAATATAGACCAGTAAATCACAGCAATTCCAAATTCAAATGATTAAGAAGAGTTAAGAGAGAAATTAGGAGCAGAATCGGCGAGCATAAAGTCCAAAAGATGTTGCCAACTTTCAAACAATATATACTTGGTCAAGGTAAGA
>JBCCYD010000370.1:0-6307 GCA_039190385.1 Cyanobacteria bacterium P01_F01_bin.143
CCGCGCTGCGGATCGTCGAGAAGCGGTGTGCGATGACGAGCACCGTGCGGCCCTTCATCAGGCGTTCGAGCGCTTCTGCGGGATTAGTCGTTAAAAGAAATAATCAGTTACAGATCTGTAATCCGATTTATCGAGAAGTTTTTAATCGGAAATGGATCGAGAAGCAATTAGCAAATTTACGTCCTTATTCAGAAGCCTTTAGGGCTTGGTATACTTCGGGATGTGAGGATAGTTCTTGGTTATTGCGAGGCAATGCGCTAAAAACAGCAGAACAATGGGCAGCGGATCAGAATGTAAGTTTTCGGGATAAACAATTTTTGGCAGCAAGTAAACAAGCAGAAATTGAAAGAGAAATTGCGGAAAGAGAAAAGGCGGCACAGTTAGAAAGGGAAAGAAAGGAGAAAGCCGCAGCAGAAAGAGCTAGGAAAATTGAAGAGTCGGCTAGGGAACAAGCTGAGATACAATTACAGAATGCTAATGAATCGAGACAAGATGCTGAGAAGAAATTAAATAAAGCGAATAAGAGAATTCGTTTAGGATCTATTGTTTTAACCACTACTTTGTTAATTGCTAGTTGTTTAGGAATAGGCGCATTGTTTTATGTTCAGGATGCTAAGAACAAGGCTGATAAAGCTAAACTAGAAACTGAGTTAGCTAAACAAGAAGCTAAAGATGCCCAGATACAAGCTAATGAGGCTAACAAAGAATTAGATGCAAAAAATAAACTTATTGAAAAAGTGAATGAAAAGCTAAAAATATCTAACGAAAAAACTATTGAATTAGAAAATTTAGAAAAAGAATTAAAAAAACAAGTAGATGAAGCTAATCTGGAGAAAGAGAAAGCAGAAGAAAATTATAATATTGCATCGCAAAATCTAGAAAATATAAAATTAGAGTCTCAAGTAACATTAGATGAACTAAAAATTGCTGAAGATAAAATTGTCGAAGCTGAGTCACAACTAGAAATTGCAGAAAACAAAGCAAATGAGGCAAATCAAAAATTACAAAATGCAGAACAAGAAGTTCAACAAATACAAGAGCAATGGCAAAATGTTCTTGCATTAAAGAATTTAGCTCAAGAACTTTCCGTAGCAGGACAAGACGCTGCGGCAGAAAAAGCATTAAAAAAAATTGGTATGTCTTTTGGTATTGACAACGAAAAAGTGCAGCAAGCTATGCGACTCTCTAGTGCTGCTGAAGCATATTACAATCTTGGTAGTTTATCCAAAGGAATTGAAGATATTTCACTTAGCAACAACATTCTAGAAGAAGAACTTGCTGATGATAAGTCGCCTGAGAAAATGTCGATTTTGGTATTAAATAAACAAATTCAAGGAAATATTCTGGAGGCAGAAGAAAAGAAAAATGAAGCAATTAATTCTTATCAAGAAGCTCTTGCAATTCTCAAAGAATATCCTCGGCAAACTAATCCTTTTCAAAAGAATAATTTACCAATTCTGACAGCAGTCAATGTAGAATCAATTCATCGCAATCTACTTAATTTAATTCCTCTTGATTCTCCACAACAAGATGACAGAAATGAGATTAGAACATCACTCAAAAAACATCTGTTAGCAGAATTAGATAATTTAATGCAGCAAGGAAGATGGCAAGAAGCAGATCAAAAAGATTATGGTTTTCTGGTGTTTGCCGGAGATGAAAATGAAAGTGAAGGCTTGTCTTTGGAAGAATTAGAAAAATTTCCTTGTGGAGATTTAAACAAAGTTGATAATATCTGGCTCAGAAATTCTGAGAATAAATATGGTTATTCTGTGCAAACAAGCATCTTGTCCAGAATATATCAAGAACGAGGAATCCCATTCTATTCTGTTGATTGGAAATCAGACAGTTTTATAGACTGGAGTGGAGAAGCTTACATGCAATTCGCGAAAGAAGTGGGATGGAGAAATGGGGATAGGGAGACGTATAGAGATTTAAACTGGGGAGATACTTTAATAGAGGGTCACCTACCCTACAATTACCTAATAACCATGACCCTAAGGAAGATAAGAAGGATTTATTTTATCTCTCTTTTCGAAATGTGCAGTCTAAATCCTAACATATAAGGGCTCCAGAGAATTATAAACATTTGTAGCGCAGCGATTTTCCACGAAGTAGTGCGATTTAATTACTGAAGTTGGCGATTTACTACTGATACTTCAGCACTTTCATCATCTCGTGAGAAAAAATTAATAAATTCTGAGGTTGATGTGCGTATTCTCCCAGGAAAATTTCAGATAGCAATCATTCGACATTTATTTTTGGTTTTTATAGTTACTAATGTTGAAACAATTAACTAACTAAAAACTATGAACTCTCAATATTTAAAAACAATTGGTTTGGCTTCAGCGATCGCCCTAACAACTATTGGCTCTTTCGGTCTTTTCTCTGAAATCAAAGCAGAATCCTTACAACAAGAAGATCAAATAGTTTTAGTACAAACGACAGAAAACAATAATTTTGTCTCTGTTGGCAGAAAATCAACTAATGGACAAATCAAAATCATTAATGAAAATGGCAAAAAATATCTTGAATTCGATCAATCCTTTGCTACAGATAATGGGCCAGATTTAAAAGTAGTTTTACACCGCAATTCCTTTGTCAGCTCTAGCATTGACGAGAGTGATTACATAGAAATTGCTCCCTTAGAAAGTTTTCGTGGTCAGCAACGTTATCTAATTCCTGAAGATGTAGATATTGCTGATTACGGTACTGTTGCCATTTGGTGCCGTCGATTCAATGTTACTTTTGGCTATGCAAGACTATGAAATTGAAAATTGATCCGTAGAGACGTAGCATGCTACGTCTCTACACATGAAACGTTTCCACGGATGATGTATATCAAAAAATTTCAAAATTATCCCAAAACAAATTTTAATCTAATTCTTTCCTTTGAGTTCCCGCATCAACGTGACTCCCTGAGAAGTCCCTAACCGAGTTGCGCCAGCTTCTAACAGCTTCATCGCTTGTTCGACAGTCCGAATTCCTCCCGATGCTTTAATTCCAATCTGACCTTTAGTAATTTTCTTTAATAACTTAATATCTTCTACTGTGGCACCACCAAACCAACCAGTACTAGTTTTGAGATAGGCAACTCCTGCATCTAAACAAATTTCTGCGGCTAGGGTTTTTTCATCATTACTCAAAACTGTCGTTTCCAAAATTGCCTTGACAGTTTTCCCAGTAGATTCGCAAATTTGGGCAATTTCCTGGTAAATTTTGTCAGATTGTCGTGATTTGAGCCAACCAAGATTAATTACAACATCCAGCTCCGTTGCTCCATTGTCTACAGCTTCTTGGGCTTCATAGAGTTTCACCGCAGAAGTATTGGCTCCCGTGGGAAAACCAATGACAGTACAGACTCCGACTCTATGATTATGCAAAAGATCGGCTGCTTGTTTGACAGCAACAGGATAAACACAAACAGTAGGAAAATTGTATTGAATTGCTTCATTGCAACATTGTTTGACTTCCTCTGCCGTCGCGATCGGCTTCAATAAGGAATGATCGATATATTTGCTCAGATCAGTGTCGATTTCTCTTGGTGGCATTTGATTAGAAGATAAATTTAGTATTTTTCGAGTTTTTCTTAATTTCTACAGCTAAAACAATCCGGTGAATAAACATAAAATTAAAGCCTCACTCCATTCGACGATCGCGCCGTAGGTATCCCCAGTATGTCCTTTGAGCTGATGATAAAAATAATATCCCGTAGCAATTGTGATCATGCCGCAGCCAATAAACATCATTGACCATTGCAACCATAATTGAGGTTCTAAATATATCAAAATTCCGTAACAAAGTAATAAGGGAACAGAACCAACCAAAATATCTTGAGGCAGCTGAAGATTCTTTTTATGAAATGCGCCTTTGCCTTCTGCTCTTAGGTAGGGATAAAAAGCGATCGCGATTAACTGACCCCATCTTCCCCAACTCGCAGCCAAGATCAAAGCAAAGCCAAGATCATGGGGAATTTCGCTCAGAGCAGCAGTTTTCAACAGTAAAATGGTCATTCCCGCGATCGCGCCAAAAGCACCAGTGGCACTATCTTTCATAATCTCTAAACTACGCTCGCGATCGCTTACCCCCAAACCATCAGCCGTATCCATCGCACCATCTAAATGTAAACCTCCCGTCATCCCAACCCAAATTGCCACAAGCAGAACACTACGAGTCAATTCAGGGATTTTCAGATATTGAAACAAAAGCTCTCCCAGCCCCAAGAACAGTCCTAAAATTAGACCCATATAACTAGCCCAGCGAGCAATCCGTGACCAATTGCCCGTCCAAGTATTTGGTAGAGGAATTATGGTATAAAATATTACAGCGCTACAGAAAGAATGGACTACGTGTTTCTTCCCTTGCCAAAAAAAAATCATAGTTTACATTTAAAGTAATTACTAGGTAGTTGGAACTCTCCCATTCCCGAGGTTAGAAAATCTAACCAGGGTTGCTCGCAAAATTTCATAGATTCACTAAGAATTATTGAGCTAATATTGTTTCATAGGCTACTTTTCTTAATTAAATCGTGTGTTCTAGCTCGGTTTAATGTTTTGACCCTTAAGTATCAAATTCTACTTGCTATGAATCAGCATCCTCGATCCCAACAGATTCCTGCACCCTGTATCGTTGATCATGGGACTATCGTCAACAAAGATGATATTAAACGATTATTAAACGATTTGTGTCGTGTACATTATATTCATAGTCTTGATGATCAAATTCAAAGTGAAGGTCAAGGCTGTGTCATAGAAGTATTTAATGATCCCAGCCAATCTACTTTAGTTGCTAATGGTAATTTATATATAAATATTCAAAGTTTTGATTTTTTGCAGCTTAGTAAATCTGAGGAAGAGCAAACTTGTTTTGATCTGATACAAGATAATCGTCAACTAAGATTAATTCCCATCTCGAAGCTTGCTCCAGAGCGGGATTTAGACAAAACTATCGATACGGCAACCATCGAAGCCATGATGACAGAAGTATTATCTGCCCATTTAGACGTACAATTTGACGATGATGAATTCTAAGAGCAGATTAATATATAGTGGGATTTTCGTTTCAACTTCAAGCTAATTGCAATCATTCTCAAGCTCGGGCGGGAGTTTTTTCCACTCCCCACGGCATAGTAGAAACGCCTCGTTTTATGCCAGTAGGAACTCTAGCTACGGTTAAAGGAATTACTCCCCGACAGTTGCAAGATGCATCGGCACAAATGATTTTAGCCAATACTTATCACCTCCATCTTCAGCCAGGAGAAGATATCGTGGCAGAGGCCGGGGGATTACATAAGTTTATGGCCTGGGATAAGCCAATTTTGACTGACTCTGGTGGGTTTCAAGTTTTTAGCCTCAGTGAAATGAGGAAAATCAGTGAAGAGGGCGTGATCTTTCGTTCTCCTAAAGATGGCAGCATGATTAACATTACGCCAGAACGCTCGATTCAAATTCAAAATGCTTTGGGGGCTGATGTGATTATGGCCTTTGATGAATGTCCTCCTAGTGATGCGAGTAGGGAAGAGGTGGCAGCAGCAACAGCTAGAACTAATCGTTGGTTGAAAAGATGTGTTGCGGCTCATGAAAAACCTGATACTCAGGCTTTATTTGGTATTGTTCAGGGTGGTATTCATCTGGATTTACGATCGCGTGCGGTGGAAGAGTTAACAGCTTTAGATTTACCTGGCTATGCGATCGGTGGGGTCAGTGTGGGGGAAGAAACAGAATTAATCAATGCGACGGTGAAACATACAGCACCTTTATTACCTGAAAATAAACCCCGTTATCTTATGGGTGTGGGAACTTATCGGGAAATGGTACAGGCGATCGCATCAGGAATTGATTTATTTGATTGTGTCATTCCCACACGTTTTGGACGTCATGGAACAGCTTTAGTACAAGGAAAAAGGATTAATTTAAAGAATGCTCAATATAAAAGAGATTATAGGCCCCTTGACGAGACCTGCCCTTGTTATGCTTGTACTAATTTTACCCGTGCTTATTTGAATCATCTAGTGCGATCGCAGGAGATGTTAGGTTATATTTTGTTATCTCTGCACAATATCACTGAATTAATTAGGTTTACCCAGGAAATCCGTCAAGCAATCTTTAATGATACTTTCGTCAGCCAATTTTCCCATTGGATAGATGTTGAGTGAAAATCGAACCTAAATCAGGGCTACCTCATACTTTTGAGATGAGATTGGCAGGAAAGGGTTAAAGAGAACATTTTGAGCAATTTGATAATTTCATAGAAGATTTTTATTATCTCCGTATTGTTGAATTTTGAGGAGATAAGATGCAAAGGGTTA
>JBCCYD010000371.1:0-6289 GCA_039190385.1 Cyanobacteria bacterium P01_F01_bin.143
AGGGCTATTTTTGAAGGCTTTGTCTATTCTTCTTCTATGTTCAAAAATACTACTTTTCCAACTTCGGGAGCGTTTATCTGGTTGATATCGCCATTTTAAAAAATGCTTTAGAAAGTAATTTAATTATTGTTTTTCTGCATCTTTTAAAATGGCGATATCAACCAGATAAACGCTCCCGAAGTTGGAAAAGTAGTATTTTTGAACATAGAAGAAGAATAGACAAAGCCTTCAAAAATAGCCCTAGCTTAAAGCCTTTCTTTACTGATATTTTTGCCGAATGCTACCAATATGGGAGAAAACAAGCCAGTATTGAAACAGGCTTATCTCTGGCAGCATTTCCCACAGAATCGCCTTTTACTATTGATGAAATTTTAGATGAGAATTTTTTGCCAGATTAAGTAAACTTTATTTATCTTAAACTTACTGATAATTAAACTAAACTTTTTGCTGCTTGGCTTTCATCAACTTCTCATACAAAATAGGATCACTGGTTTGTAGTGGTTGGGACATTGTTTCAAATGCTGCTGCTTCTGCCGTTAAATAAGCATCAATTTCGGTGCGATTAGCCAAATAAAAAGCGATCGCACCATAAACTTGTTCAAGTGTTAATAAAGGAAAAGATTGAACGATACTTTCGGGAGATAATCCTTGTTGAAAAGCACAAACAACCGATTCTAGAGAAATCCGAGTCTCTTCAATCCAATAAGTATCATTGCGATACTCTACATATGATTTAGCAGCTACAACTGGCATAACTGGTTTTCACTAAGATCTATACATTTGTAATTGCTCCTCACTGTAGCAAGATTATTCGCAATTTAACAAATTTAGCCAAGTCTTAGCTATTACTTCTATCCTTAACTAATTCCCTAGATTCTCGATTATGCTTTTGCTTATTAATACTCCTTCTAGGTTGGAAATCTTGCAAAAGTCCCATTAAAGCAGGAATCACAGTCGGAGTCAGAAAAGTCGATAAAGCTAAACCACCAGTTAAAGCAATCCCCAAACCCTGATAGAGTTCCGCGCCTTTACCAGGAAGAATCGCTAGAGGCAACATCCCCAAAACACTAGTTCCTGCTGACATAAAAATTGGACGTAGGCGATCGCTGACGGCATAATAAAGTGAAGCATCATATTCCATGCCTTCTGCTTGCAACTGTAAAGCCCGATCTACCAGCAAAATAGCATTATTCACCACAATTCCCGTTAAAATCACAAAACCCAAACCAGTAATAATATCCAACGGCACAACCACCCCAGGAATCGCATTAGCAATTACCAAACTCAGTAATGCACCAGTCATACCCATCGGCACTGTTGCCATGATCAATAAAGGATAAATAAAAGAGCGATACAAGGCCACTAACAACAAATAGGTAATGACCAAAGAAAGCAAAAAAGTAGATCCCAACTGGAATAGCGTTTCCGCCAATACATCCGCCGAGCCTGCCAATTCTACTCGTACACCAGAAGGTAAATTTTGACGCAATGGTTCCAAGACTTCCTGTTCGGAACGATCAATCAATGCACCTAAAGGTGCGTTTCTCAAAACACTAGCCGTTAAAGTAATCGACCTTTCTAAATCGACATGGTTAATCGTATCGGGGCCAGTAGTTTCAAGTACTTCAGCAACATCTGCTAATTGCACCCTTTGACCATTACCGTTATAAATCGCAAGTTGACGCAATTGCTCTGGATTTTCTACAAAAGTATTTTGCAATTCCACGGTGACATCGAGTTCTCGCTTGCCATCGACAAATTCTGAAGCTCGCAAACCACCTAAAGCAGCCTGTACCACCTGACCTATTTCCCCTTCCGATAATCCTGCTTCGGCCAAACGTTCACGGTTGGGAATGATCTGTAATTCTGGGGCCCCCGTCACAAAATTAGACCGAACATTGCGGATTCCTTCCAATTGTCTAAGCTGTTGCGCAACTTGCTGGGCTATCTGGTTTAATTCTTCAAGGTCTTCTCCCATAACCTGGATTTCAAATTCCTTCCCAGGATCGCGGAAAATAGAAATCCGCCTGGGAACAAGGAAACGATGACCAGGGAAATTTGACCCCGCTTGACGCACACGACTGACAAGATCATCTAAATTATTGCCAGTAGCTAATTTGGGTTCTACAAAACCAGCAACAGCTCTTAAACGACCACGATGGATATAAATAGTCCGCATAATTTCTGGTTGTTGACTCATAAAATCCCTCGGTCCCTGAGAAAGTTCGATCGCTTCGGGAATGCTCGTCCCAGGAAATGGCTCCGTTAACCAGAGAATGATATTACGGTTACCTTCTGGTAAATAGTCAGCGGGTGGTAACAGTTGAAAACTGGTAACAAGCAAAATTAAGGGTAACGCTAACAAAAGCAAACGGCGGTTTAATTTACCTTTGCCCAAAGACCAACGCACGGTTTTTAAGAGAAAACTCTCTAATTTTCCCTGTCCCAAACGAAAAATCGCTGAAGTTTTAGTAACAGCAAGTCCTAACCAATTACCCCCTCTATACGATTCTCCTGCTAACATACGCTCGGCTTCGGTTCGCTTGAGAAACAGTCCCGCTAACATCGGAATTAGAGTTAAGGCCGCAAACAGGGAAAATAACACTGAAGCTGAAAGGGCGAGTCCAATATCAAAGAATAATTGTCCCGCTTCTCCTGTGACTAAGACAATGGGGGCAAACACGGCAACGGTGGTTAAAGTAGAAGCGAGCATGGCACCACCCACTTCTTGGGTTCCCGCGATCGCGGCTTTCATCGGCGTCTTACCCTGCTGCATATGGGTAAAAACATTTTCCAGTACCACGATCGCATTATCTACGACCATCCCCACTGCAAAGGCTAGCCCAGCCAAACTAATAACATTAAGAGTACGATCTAGTAAATAAAAGACAATAAAAACCGTAATTAAAGTCGTAGGAATCGCGATCGCAATTACGCCAACTGTCCTCAAGGAACCGAGGAACAACAGTAAAACTAGAGCAGCTAAAAACGCGCCAATAATTAAATTACTTTGGACAAAAGAAATTGATTCATTAATATAGTCATTTTCATCGTAGGGAATATCAAAGGTAATCCCTTCCCCTTCGCGATCAAATCTCGCTTCTAAATCGACTAAAGCTTCTCTGATGCCCGCAGAAATCTCGGGAACATTGCCCCCGACTTGGCGAATGATTCCCACAGCTACTGCTGGCTCATTATTTCTAATTAAAGCGCGATCGCGAATCGCCCGACCCATGCGAGCCTCTGCTACATCTCCGAGATAAACTGTTCCCGACTGATCTCGACGCAGTACAAAACCTTCTAATTGTTTAACATCATTAATCCTACTAAGAGTTCTGACCCGATATTCTCTTCGGCCTAAAACTAGAGGGCCACCGCGAATATCTCGGTTATTATTTCGCAGGGTATTAACCACATCCCCAATGGTTAAATTGCGATCGGCTAAGGCTTTGGGATCGACTACCACTTCAACTTCCCTGGCTCGACCTCCAGAAACGATAAATTGACCTACGCCCTGAACCTGACGGAAGCGGGGAACAACCACATCATCTACTAAATCTCTGTAGTGATAATCATCAGCAGTAAAACCCTCTTTGGGCGTTAAAATAACCCACATCATCGGGCTACTACTACCACTTACTACTTCCACATCAGATTCATCGGCTTCGGGAGGTAAAGCAGAAACCTGCTGTAATTTGTTGAGCACATCGACCAAAGAGCGATCAATATCACTATCCCAAGCAAACTCAATATTGATGCTACTGGTTCCCGCCCGACTAGTACTAGTAATTTCTTCGATGCCTGGTACTTCTTCTAATCTTTCTTCGATGGGACGAGTTACTAAATTTTCTACTTCGGTGGGACTTGCCCCAGGATAGGCAGTCGAGATACTGATTTCAGGGCGATCGCCTCCTGGTTGTAGTTCTAGAGGTAAATTGAATAGAGCTAAAATACCAAATAGAGCTAGTAAACAAAATAAAACCCCGGTACCATGTCGCCAACGAACGGCTGTTTTAATTAAACTCATCTTAGAAATTGAGAATTGAAAATTGAGAATTGGGAATTGAGAATTGAAAATTGGTTAAGAATTGCTTGTGGCTTCTTGTTGGCGTTGAACTTTTTTGATGGAGTTATCAATGCTAAATGCTCCGGCCCCGGCGTAAATTACCATTAGCAAGCCGCCAATAAGACCAATATTTTTCAGGAAAGCATTGATTTGACCAGGATCAGCCAGAGGATTGTGAAAGACTAAAGTTGCGGGAATTAAAAATAAAATTAATAGTGTTGAGCCGATTTTAACTTTGTAACCAAATAGTAAAGAAAATCCGCCAAGTAATTGAAACGCGATCGTAAAAACTAATAAAACTTCGGCAATAGGTAAACCTTTATTCGCCATCATGGAAGCAGTACCAGCAAAACCAAAAATCTTACCAATTCCTGAATTGATAAAAATTATACAAAGACAAATTCGTGCTGCGAGAGGAATATATTTCATTTGTTAATTGACTCCTATTTAATTAAAATAAGTATTAATTGACTACTTTCACCCCAGCATTGTCTGTAAGTCCGTCTCCACCTGTAACTACAATTGCTTGTCCTGCTTCTAGTTCAGGATTCGCGATCGCGACTTCTTGACCTAAATCGGCAACTACTTCTACTTCTAACTGCTGTGCCTGATCCTTATCCACTGTAAACAACAACCATTGCTCTCCTCTTCTGGTTAAAGCATCACGAGGCACGATAAAAGTATTGGTTCTATTTACTGGCACAACTAAATCTGCTTGAATTGCCATTCCTGGGACTAATCTGCTTGGAGGATTATCTAAAGTGACCCGAACTAATTGACGGCGAGAAGCGGTATTTGCTGTGGGGACGACTGCTGTAATAGCGGCATTTTGTTGCCAATTGGGTAAGGCTCTGGCGCTGAGGTTCACTCTCATTTGGGGGGCAACCTGTCCCGTTAAACTTTCAGGAACTTCTAGGAAAATATCTAAAGAGCGATCGCTGATTATGGTCAAGATAGGATCACTGACTTCTACATAATCACCTGGATCAACTTCTCGCGATTGAACTATTCCAGAAAAAGCGGCGGTAACTTGAGTTCTGGTTGCTTCTAGCTGGGCTTGCTGAACTACTGCTTGGGCAGCGGCAACTAAACCTTGTTGAGCAGTAATTTCTTCTTGGGTGGGACCAGCTTGAGCTTCAGCTAACAAGGCAGCAACACGGAATCTTTCACTCGTGGCCGCATTGGCAGCAGTTCTCGCTTCAACTAATGCTCTGCGGGATAAGGCTCCTTCATCAATCAGAGAAGCAACACGCTCTAAATTGTCTTGAGCTTCTAATTCTCTAGCTTTAGCAGTATCTAATTCGGCTTCCCTTTGGGCAATAATTTCTGGTCGAGTACCGACTTGTAAGCGAGCTAAGTTTCCTTTTTCCTGGGCTAATCTGGCTTGAGCTTCTGCTAGGGATAATTTAGCATCAGCATCATCAAGAATCGCGATCGCCATTCCTGAAACTACGCGATCGCCTTCTCGCACTAATACTTGTTCTACTCGCCCATCAATCTGTGAACTTAAAGTCGCCATCTCTCCTGCTTCTACTTGCCCCAACAATTTCACTTGTTTGTTAGCGGTACCTGAAGCTAAGGTCATAGTTTCTACTGGTTTTGAGACGGATACAGGAGCGCTCTTTTGGGCTGTTGGTGGTGGACTAGAAGGCGGTAATAATTTTCCTAATGCCACACCTGTTCCCAAAAGCAAGATTGCCATTAACCATCTAGGTAATTTAGTTTGATAATTTCGAGTTTCTCGGTTTTGTTCTGTCGGTAGTTTGTTGGATTTAGGTGAGTGGGGCGGCGGAATATCAAGTGATTTCATGGCTATAGTTTTTAGGTGTGGAGAAGTAAGCTGTTTTTTCGGTGATAATATTAAGATATATTTATTTTAGTTAATTTTCTTGATAGTTAGCTGATAAATTCAACACATAAACAGCGATCTCTATCTCTGGATAGACTAACGATTAGATAAAGCGAGGCGCTACGCGATCGCAGAACGAAAAAACAAGCACAATAATTCAAAAGGTTATATTAGTAGTTGCGCACTATTTTGTCATAATATGCTTTTTATCAAATATTAAACTCAACCCTACGATACAACTCACATTCCGCACGTCAAGATGTATTTTTGAGAAGCTCATTAAAAATAAGAATTTAATCATAGACTATTCTTGGTTAATATACTTAATTAAATAGCGATTGACAAACCAAGCTGAATAGACTCTTAGTTATTAT
>JBCCYD010000372.1:0-6267 GCA_039190385.1 Cyanobacteria bacterium P01_F01_bin.143
CCTCAGAGATAGGGATCAGCTTTAATCTCCCATGTCTAATCCCTCTCACCATCAAAGCATGACAGATTTGCACGATTAACCATACATACATTTGAGGACAGGATGACTAACAGCTCCAAATTGCTCTAAATCTTCACTTTTTACCTGAAGCAAGGACTGTTTAACTTCATTGGCATAGGCAATAACACCGCCATGAAAATAGTCGGAACTTCCAGGGATTTCCGTTAAGATTGCCCCCAAACCGCCACCAGTACAAGATTCAGCTACGGCCAGAGTTTGGGAGCGATCGCGTAATAAGTTCCCGACTACAGAGGTTAAAGTATCATCATCTGCTCCAAAATAATCTAAGCCCGCGATTTTTTTGATTTCCTGGGCGACAGGTTCAATTAACGCGATCGCCTCTGTCTCAGAGGTTGCTTTTGCCGATAATCTTAGTCTGACCTCCCCTTGAGAAGCATAGGGTGCCACAGTGGGATTAGTTAAATCAAAAAGATGATTAACTTTTTCAGCTAGAGTCGATTCCCCAATACCGCGAAAGCGCAGCATTTTACTATAAATAATATCTTTGCCCCAACCCAAACTTTTCAAGAAAGGAACTGCCGTATCTTGCCACATGCGATGCATCTCCGAAGGTACACCAGGAAAAGTAAGAATCGTTATCGGCTCAGAAGATGAAGGTACTTGCCAAATCATTCCTGGAGCAGTTCCTGTGGGATTGGGTAATATCTTGGCACCTACAGGAATTAATGCTTGTTTGCGGTTATTGGCAGTCATTTTGCGGCCAACCTTAGCAAATTTTTGTGCGATATCGTCAATGATTTCGGATCTTTCTTCTAGATCAGTTTGGAAATAATCGGCGATCGCCTTTGTCGTTAGATCATCGGGAGTTGGTCCCAGACCCCCAGTAAAGATCAAAATAGAAGAACGTTTAACGGCAATTTCTAGTACTTGATGAATTCTCGCAACGTTATCACCAACTACTGTCTGATAATAATGAGGAATCCCCAAAGCTGCTAGCTCTTGAGCCAAATAATGACAGTTAGTATTTAAAATATCCCCAAGCAACAACTCTGTACCAATACAAATAATCTCAGCAGCCATTAAAAACTATTCCTATATGCCTAAGTAAATCTTATTCTGTGTGCAACTTATTCAGAAATAAGCCTTATTCTAATACAAAAATCACACAAAATCATCATCTTTGAGCATCAAGAAGCATTTGCTGTACTTGTTGGTGAAAATCACCTCTTTGATCATAATATTGTTTCAGTTGATTGAAGCGCTGCACAGTAAGATTATTATCCCTAATAATTCGCATAGTATTGTTGCAATAATTGTTAGCAATCCCACGAATATTGGGAGATAAATTTCGCAAAGTAGCTGGTTGATCGCAAACTATATTTGGTGGCCTTTGATTAATAATTGTTTTTATCTCATGATAAGTTTTTCGTCTTAGTAATTCTAGTTCCAGTCCTGCTCGCGAATAATCAATAATATCCTGTTGCGTATAATTTTGAGCATAGGCATAATAGTCAAAAGAAATTTTATGCTCTTGACGATCAATGCTGGGTACAAAACCACTCAATATACCGATAGTTGAGAGAATACTAATATTGACAATATGAGTACAAATTTTCTTGAATTGACTAATAGAATAATTAATAATCAACATTACTGTTTACGGTTTACTAACTAAGTGGCTTAATTATTTTGAAGGATTTTCGCTAAGATAAGTTCCATATTCTGACTTTGTATCATAAATCATAAAATTTCATGGCTCAATTTTCTCACTTAGTCGAACTGCTGCAACATAGAGCGATCGCGCAACCTCATGATACTGCCTATACATTCCTCGACTATGGCACAACAGAATCGGGGAGACTAACCTATCAGGAATTAGACCGCCAAGCAAAAGCGATCGCGGCAAAATTGCAAACCACAGTAAAACCTGGAGCCAGAGCCTTACTCGTCTATCCCTACCATGAAGGATTAGAATTTATTGCCGCTTTTATGGGTTGTCTCTACGCGGGAGTTATTGCCGTTACTAAAAGTACCCCGCGCCGAGGCAAGGCGATCGCAGAATTAACCGAAAGGGTCAAACTCTCTGGAGCTACCGTCCTCCTAACCACCAAAGAATTTTTAGATATAGTGGAAACCGAAGTTGCCAAAAATAGCAAAATTCCCGGCAAATTCAAATTTTTCCCTCGCCTCGCCACAGACAAAATCGATTTATCCTTAGAAAATAATTGGCAAAGCGTCAAAATTACCCCAGACGCGATCGCGTTTTTGCAATATACCTCTGGCTCTACAGGCACACCCAAAGGAGTTATGGTTACCCACCAGAATATTTTGCAGAACCAAGAAACCATTCGCCAAGGCTTTAACCATGATGGGTCTGCGATCGTGGTGGGTTGGTTACCAATGTTTCATGATATGGGATTAATCGGTAATATTTTGCAACCTCTATATTTAGGAACACCTAGCATTTTGATGTCTCCTGTGTCCCTATCCCAACAACCTTTTGAATGGCTAAAAGCAATTACCCATTACCGAGCAACCACCAGTGGCGGGCCTAATTTTGCCTACGATTTATTATGTTTAAAGGCGACTCCTGAGAAGTTAGCAGACTTAGATCTAAGTAGTTGGAAAGTGGCATTTTCTGGAGCAGAAACAGTACGAGCAGAAACCATTGAGCGCTTCTCCCATATTTTTGACCATTGTGGTTTTAATAAATCTGCCTTTTATCCTTGTTATGGAATGGCCGAAGCAACTTTGTTTATTACTGGTGGTTTGCAACAAGAAGAACCAATTATTAAATATGTCGATGGTCCAGCACTAGAAAAGAATCAGGTTGTTGAGATTGCCCCCGAAACAGACGGGCGTAAAGCGATCGTTGGTTGTGGAAGACAATGGATAGATACAGAAGTCTTAATTGTGAATCCTGAAACCTGCACTCCCTGCAAAGATGATGAAGTTGGCGAGATTTGGGTTTTAGGCTCGGGAATTGGTAAAGGATATTGGGAACAAAAACAAGAAACTAAAGATACTTTTCAAGGTTTATTGCAAGGAACCAAAAGTCCTGAATATTTACGTACTGGAGATTTGGGATTTTTAAACAATGGGGAATTATTTATTACCGGAAGATTAAAAGAGGTAATGATATTTTGGGGTAGATATCGTTATCCCCAACATGTGGAAGAGACCGTGCAAAAATCTCATCCTGCTTTGAGAAAAAATGCGGGAGCTGCTTTTTCTATCGATAAAGATGGGGCAGAAAGATTAGTAATTGTTCAAGAATTGGAAAGGAGTTCTTTGCGTTCTTTCAATCTGGCAGAAATCGTAACAGCTATTTGTCAATCTGTAGGGGAAGCCCATGAGGTGGAAGTTTACGCGATCGCGCTGCTGAAAACTGGTAGCATTCCCAAAACTTCTAGTGGCAAAATTCAACGTCGTGGTTGCTCGAAAAAGTTCCTCGAAGGTAATTTAGATAATATCGTAGCCCAATGGCGACAGGATCAGGATGATAAAGCTGTTACAGAAATGGTCAATTTATAGAAATTTGCTAATTGCTAATTGCTAATTGCTAATTGTTGATCAAGGTTGGAATCGCGAATCCAAGAGTTGCAATCTATGCGATCTAAGAGTGATGAAGAACTTTTACTTAACTAAAAATTAATTGTCCTATGGTGTTTTTGTAGAAAAAGTAGGAATCCCAAAAGATGTAGCTATACATAGCTACTAGTAAAACAGTAATGGTGAATTTAACTTTGGTTAATTTCATCGCACTGACATAAGCTAACCAATAGATTAAAAAAGGAGTTGCCAAATAGAAAAAGAGAATATAACTAACGGATTTCAGGAAAATTTGTAGGGATAACAAATCTATTGAATCAGACATTTTTGCCATCAAGACAACCAGAAACAAACCGATGATAAATTGGCAGATGTTATTGGCGAGAAGCGATCGCAAGATCTCTACGGTCTTTTTTTGCTGATTCATATTCTAGGCAGATTCTAAATTGAGTAATTCTTTTGTAGTTAAGCAATCTTTTTATGGAATTATACCTAGATAAGAATACTGAGTTTTTAAAGCTTTTAAGAAATCATTACGATAAAATGTATCAAAAATGTATGCAACAAAAAAAATGAGGGAGACATTTACGTCAACCTCACTGTTACGGAATAAACCTTACTTGAAAATCATCAATTAGCAATTAGCAATAAGACTCATTACTCATTGCGCGTGGGGTGCGGTCGGATTTCCCGACCTTGCACAACCACGTAAGACACTCATTACTCATTACTTCCGCGTAGCGGCACTAGCCCCCAGCAACGGCGGGAACAATACTAACTTCATCACCATCGTTCAAAACAGTATCAGTATTCTGGAGAAAACGGATATCTTCACTATTAACGTAGAGGTTCAAAAAGCGACGAGGCTTACCAGTTTCATCACAGATACGAGCTTTGATGCCAGGGCAATCATTTTCTAGAGAATCAATCAATTCATCGATGTTACTACCACTGCATTCGATAGTAGCTTTATTGTCAGTGAATTTTTGTAAGGGAGTAGGAATTAATACTTTAACAGCCATTTTTCATTAAACATTGAACATTGAACATTGACCAAAGATCCTTATGAATCCTTGTCTACAGAACACACAACTAGAGATTTCTTCTCAAAGGAATGCGTAAGTTGAATAATTTTTAGCGATTAACTAAACAATTGTTTGTTGCCATTCAAGACGTTCTAGAGTGCGAGAACGTTCTAGGGCGCGCTCAAAGCTATCTAATTTGGGTTCAATAACTAGAGGCTCGCCAATATAGCCTTGAACTGCTTCTTGAGTTTTCAATCCATTACCAGTGATATAGGCCACAGTGGTTTCATCTGGATCGATTTTGCCGGCTTCTACCAATTTTTTCAGCACAGCAATTGTAGTTCCACCAGCAGTTTCAGTGAAGATGCCTTCGGTTTCTGCTAGAAGTTTCATGCCTTCAACAATTTCCGCATCGGTTACCGATTCAATATTGCCGTTGGTTTTTTCGGCAACTTCTAAAGCATAAACTCCATCAGCAGGATTGCCGATCGCGATGGATTTAGCGATCGTATTGGGTTTAACCGGAGTGATAAAATCTCTTCCTTCTTTAAAAGCTTGGGCGATCGGAGAGCAACCTTCTGCTTGGGCACCACTAAAGCGCACATTCTTATCTTCGACTAAACCAACTTTGACAAATTCTTGAAAACCTTTATAAATCTTGGTGTAAAGAGAACCAGAAGCCAAAGGTGCCACAATATGATCGGGTAGTTTCCAGCCTAACTGTTCAGCAACTTCAAATCCAAGAGTTTTAGAACCTTCAGAATAGTAAGGACGAAGATTGATATTCACAAATCCCCAACCGTAGGTGTTCCCAACTTCAGAACAAAGACGATTGACTTGATCGTAATTACCTTTGACTGCCATTAATGTGGGGTTGTAAATTAAAGTGCCTAGAACTTTCCCCGCTTCGAGATCGGAAGGGATAAATACACAGCAATCTAATCCCGCATGGGCTGCGATCGCGGCAGTGGAATTCGCTAAGTTACCTGTACTAGCACAGGATACAGTACTAAATCCTAATTCTTGAGCGCGGGTTAAGGCAACCGATACTACCCTGTCTTTAAAACTCAAGGTAGGCATGTTAACGGCATCATTTTTGATGTAAAGATTTTTTAGACCCAGGCGTCGAGCTAAACGTGTTGATTTAACTAGAGGAGTCATCCCTGTCCCAACATCAATGGGATTGTCACTCTCAACAGGTAAGAAAGCTTTGTAACGCCAAATTGAATTTGGCCCAGCTTCAATAATTTCTCTACTAACTAAAGAGCGAATTACGTCATAGTCATAGGCGACTTCTAGAGGAGAAAAAGTTTCTTCACAAACATGAAGTGCTTTGAGAGGGTACTTCACACCACCTTCTTTGGAAACTAAGTTAGTGAAAGTACGGGTTTTTGTTGCGATTGCCTGAGTCATAATCTGTTTTTATTCCGTTAACAGTTGAAATGAATACTAACACAAGGCAAAAATCACAGTCAAACATACCCAACTTTTTTTGTCGGGATTAAAACTTATCAGGGAAAATAACTAGGCTTAGGAAGAAATAAATTAAATAGCCTTAAACTGTGGGAATTATTTCTGAGTTCTGGTAGTGTTGCGTTTTTGTGAGCTATGTAGTCATTGAAATTTCTCTTTATAGTGATGACTTTCCGAATTGAAGTTGGGAATAATA
>JBCCYD010000373.1:0-6265 GCA_039190385.1 Cyanobacteria bacterium P01_F01_bin.143
AATGCTTTTAAACAAAGAGGTTCAGCTTCAGCATATCTTCCCTGGTTATTGTAGAGTAATGCTAGGTTATCAAGAATGCTTGCTACCAAGGGATATGATTCTCCTAGTAGTTTTTTATGAAGCGCTAAAGACTCTAAAAAGAGAGGTTCAGCTTTCTTATATTTTCCTTGCTTGAGGTAAATAAATGCTAGGTTATTAAGAATTGTTACTACATAAAGGTCTGATTCTCCAAATAGTTTTTTATAAAGTTCTAACGCTTGTAAACAAGGAGGTTCAGCTTCAGCGTATCTTCCTTGTTTACTGTAGATAGAGGCCAGGTTATTAAGACTGACTAATACATAGAGATGTGTATCTCCCAAGCGTTCCTTGGCAACTGATAAAGATTGCTCTCGCCAAGCTAATGCTTGTTCATAGGCTCCTTGCTCTTCATAAAACCTTCCTAAGTTAGCAAAGGGAATAATCAAACATTCGTCACTTAAACTATTTTGATAAAAAGTAGCAGCTTCAACAAGATGAGGAATAAAAGGAGTAAAGTAATTTACATTCTCTAAAGTAAGAGCTTCAGGAATCATAATGGCTATTTCTACGATGGCATTACAGAGATTAGCCTTCTGTTCTTCTGCGTTGACTAATCTTTCTTGCTTATCTCGGAAAAACTCTTGAATCAATTGATGTACTTGATAACTTTCTCCAGCCTGTAATAGGTGTAAATTTTCTAACTCAATTCTGAGATCTTCTAATTCCTCTTTATCCTTTCCCCTAGAGCTACTCTCAACTAGAGACCAAGGAATAGGAGCTAAGGCGAATAAACTTAGCAAACAACCTAATTCTTGAGCAGGCTCTGTTAATTCTGACCAACTCAACTCAAATGCTGCTGCTACTCCACGTTCGATACCTGGAACCCAATGAGATTTATTTTTTGGAAGCTCTGTAGAAGGATGAGCTAATCCTTTCCCTTCTAAACGTCGCAATTCTTCCGATAAAGAGATTCTACGTTTTCTGACATATCGCCCCACTAATTGCAGGGCTAGTGGCAAATAACCTAAGCGCTGACAAAGTTCTTGAGCTGTTGCTAATTCTTGATTAACCTTTTCTGCTCTAACTAATTCGGCAAGTAATTCTAAAGCTTCTTTCTCTGATAAAACTTCTAAATATAGAGGATTAGCCAACTCTAATTTGAGTCTTGTGGTGATTAAAATTTTAAACTGAGATGATTGTGGTGGTAGATAAGGTCTTATGCTTTCGTAGTCTGTGACATCATCAAGAACTATTAATGTATCTCCGTCTTGCCAATTAGTCCAACACCAATCTACTTTGGCTGGTAGTTCTAATTTTTCTGGAGGTTCGAGATTTAATTTTGTCTGAGCAAACTCTACTATTTTTAAACTGATATTTTCTTCCCGACAACGTAACCAACAAATACCACCAGAATAGTTATTATGCTTCAAGCTAATTAAGGAGTAGACGATCGCGAGTTCCGTTTTGCCAATTCCACCCATCCCTTCAATATGGGCAATAGTTGCGTTCCCCTCATTTTGTAGCTGTTCGTGAAGAAGAATTAATTCATTTTGTCTTCCTACAAACTTCTCAGTGTTGCTTCTGGGGACATTGTGCGGAAACCCTAATTTTGGCTGAGGAAAGTTATTTATCTGAATGAAATCGCCTTCAATATAATTACCTTTGATTTCCTCAATGTAATTACCTTTATTGATACTTATATCTCGCGACTTATCTTCAGCGCTCATGCCTTTCGGTATCCTGAATGAAGTTTTTTAGAAACTTTATTCATTCTATCGTGTAAGCGTTTATCGAGGTTTAATGTTTAATTGAAATTCCTCTATTTAGTCATAATGCCACGCTGAATATGACAAGGATTTTTGAACAACCTTAATTTTGCTAAGTCGCGCAAGAAAGGGCAAGTCCTAAAGAATAACAATCCACATATGAGTCCTTTAGGAAAATGCCCGTTCTCTTATGTTTTATCTGCTAAGCAAATTTCCAGAGGCCAACTAAACCATCATCAAGATCGACATAGTAAAGATTGCCATCAGGCCCTTCGACAATCTGCACCACAACATTAGCTCCTGTAGCAAATGTATCCACTGAAGCAACATTACCCGATTCATCGAAACTAACATTGCGTACAATGCCTTGACCCAAATCATTAAAGAATAGATCTCCTTGATATTCTTCCGGGAAACTAGTACCCCGATAAATATCACCTAAGACGATCGCGTTAATACCATCTGCTCCATGATTCAGAGCCAAAATCGAAGGTTCTGCTTCTCCACCACTAGCATAGAAAGCCTGGGATTCTGGTAAATCGCGATATCCTCCTGTTTGCAGATTAGTGCCACTACCACCCTCATAATAAGGCCATCCAAAGTTTGCCCCAGGGCCTGCGGCATTAATTTCTTCCCATTGCGTCCAACCCACATCGCCCGTATAAACTTTGCCATCTGTCGGATCTACGGTAATACGGAAAGGATTTCTCAACCCATATTGATAAACCTTAGAACGATTGGCATTGGCATCACCGTTAAAGAAAGGATTATCACTTAAACCTTCCCCTGTAATCGGATCAATACGGAGGATTTTACCCGAGAGATTGTCAATATCCTGTACTCTCACAGTTCGAGGATCAACGCGGTTATAGGAAGTTCCATCCCCGTTACTGACATATAAAGCACCATCAGGGCCAAACTCAACTCCACCAATCGTATGAGATTCACTATCAGCAGCTAAAAAGTCTCGTAAATTGCTGCCATCGGGCAAAATTCCCGCCGGAGGTTCGTTGAAGTCATTGGTGCTATTGGCAAAAGCATTGAAATTTTCCCAAGTACTATTCGTTCCTAAAATAACAACTTCGCTATCGGTCACCGCAGTTTTGAAACCATTATTAGCATCGGCAGTAATCCGAGTTAAACGTGCTGCCCGATTACCAATACCATCGGGGCCTGCTAAACCACTATTCTGGAAAACTTCTGCCGGATCATGGGTATAAAGAGCGTAAACATAAGGACTACCATCGAAGAAGTTGGGATGCACTGCGATATCTAGCAATCCGCGATCGCGTACTCCATTGACCTGTGCCGAAATATCAATAAAGTTCGATACTTGTCCATCATCTGCAACCTTAATCACCCCGCCTTTCTCCGCGATAAATGTCAGATCACCACCGGGAGACCAATCGATCGCGGTAGGTTGATTTAATCCAGAAAAAACTGTTTCTTGAGTTAAGGTAATAGACCCAGGTATTATCTCAGAATAAAGTTGTGATTCGGGCACAATCTCGAAAGGTTGACTAGCACTAGACCAAGCCAATTGAGCAACTGCGCCACCACCATTTTCATAATATTCCAGTTCAATATCATATCTTTGCCCCGCAGTTAGCGCGATCGTCCCTTGATGAGATGTCGGTGCTTGATCGATAAATTGGTCAATAACTAATTGGTCGTTGATCCATAGTCTCACTCCATCATCGGTAGTAGTTTGGAAATTGTAATTTTCCGAGAATCTCGCTTCAATTTCCCCTGTCCAACGCACCGAGAAAGTATCGGGCGCGATCGCTGGATCGGGAGAACCCGTACCCCAATTAAAATCAACCGTATCATCAGTCCGAATCACTTTCGTATTCGTAAAGTCAATATCGTCGAAATATTCTCCTCGCAACCCATTACCACTGCCATTTGGTCTGGGGTTCGCGCCACCAATTTCAATAATACCTCTCAAAATTGTGGTCGCTCCCGTATCATCCCAGGCTGAACCAGCGCCAAAATTCATCCGCCCCAAATCCTGAGCGCCACCAAAATCATTCGGTTCCCCTGGGGCCCAATTGGTATAGGTTACAGGTTGACCGCTAACCCATTCAAAACTGCCTTCAGTGTTGCGATCGTTTATGCCAATCCAGAAATCTTCGATATCACCAAAGTTACTCTGCAACCAAGATTCTTCCAAAGAATCATTAATCGAAACTAAATTCCCCCCAAAGTTTTCCGCCTCAGCTTGTGCCTGCTCCCAAGTTAAGGAAGTCGAAGTTAGGAAATATTGATTGCCGTTATAGCTTAGAGCATCGGGAATTGTGTCATTATCCGTAATATCAATTAAGGCTGTTCTCGGGGCAAGTAAAGTTGCACCACCTCTGACATTATCAATAGTAAAACTAAAATCTTCAGTGCCTTCAACTCGCTCATCATCCTGAATTTGAATCGTGACCGATTTACTAGTTTCTCCATCAGCAAAATTTAGAGTTCCCGATACGGTCGTATAGTCTTCGTTTTCAGTTGCCGAAGCTTCAACGGTTTGATAATCTACGCTGATTGCCCCATCACTACCTTGGGTTCGCAAAACTGTAACTTGAACTGAGCCATCACCTTCGTTAACTTGATAGCTATTAGTTTCTAGTCCAATGACACCAGGATCACCTGGATCGTTAGAACTAATTTCCACCACGCCTCGGATTTTCAATGCTCCTGCATAATCGTTCCATTGGCCGTTCTTTTGCAGGGCAACAAAATCTTCTCCCTGACCAAAATTATTTGGTTGATTATTCGCCCAATTAGTAAAGTTTGTCGCTTCATCATTAGGCCAGACAAATTCGTTTTCGATGGTGCGATCGTTTAACCCGATCCAAAGTCTTTGATCACCGCCAAAAGTATCTTCTACCCAAGCTTGTTCGGCCGCATCACTGATTGTGACCAGATTACCACCTAAAGATTCAGCTTCTGCCTGGGCTTGTTCCCAAGTAAGATTAGCAGAGGTTAATTGATATTGATTGCCATTATAGTTAAATATTTCAGATTCAGCGGGATTGGCCCCTCCAATCTCGATGATGCCTCGAAGATTAGCATTGCCTGCGCGATCGCCCCATTGTCCATTGGGAATTAAAACGGTAAAGTCTTCTCCTTGGCCAAAGTTATTCGGTTCATTAGCAGCCCAGTTGGTATAGTTTACGGCCTGTCCACTAGCCCAAGTAAATTCGCTTTCGTTGACGCGATCGCTTAATCCTGTCCAAAGTTGTCCGTTGCCGCCAAAGGTATCTTGAAGCCAAGCTTGTTCGGCCGCATCATTAATAGAGACAAGATTACCGCCTAAAGATTCAGCTTCTGCCTGGGCTTGTGTCCAAGGGATATTAGCTGAAGTTAATTGATATTGATTGCCGTTATAACTAAAAACTTCAGGTTCTGGCTCATTCGGATTATCATCGCCAATTTCGATAATGCCTCGGAGACTCGCATTTCCTCCGATATCATTCCATTTTCCACTAGGGAGAAGAGCAGCAAAATCTTCTCCCTGACCAAAGTTATTCGGTTGGTTGGGTGCCCAGTTGGTATAGTCTACGGCTTGTCCACTAGCCCAAGCAAATTCGCCTTCGGTGGCGCGATCGCTTAATCCTGTCCAGAGTCTTTCATTGCCGCCAAAGGTATCTTCTAGCCAAGCTTGTTCAGCTGCATCACTAATAGTAACTAGGTTCCCGCCCAAAGACTCGGCTTCTGCCTGAGCTTCGGCCCAAGTCATATTCCCCGAGGTCAATTGATATTCATTGCCGTTGTAATTGATCAAGACTGAATCAAAGTCTTCTGCAATGTCAGTAATCCAAGATGGATCTGCTTCGATCGCGCCAATTGCGAATTCTAAGTCCCAGTCACCATTGAAGGCAGCATTTCCAGTTAGATCATCAGACGCTGCAATATCTGCGCCTGTTAAGTCGCTGAGTTGTTGAACAAAGTTTTCGCCGATTACTGTGCTGGCAACATCACAACCAAAGAGTAAAATATCGGCATCTTCTGTTAGAGCATGACTCCAACTTTGCAACTCATCGGCATAGTTTTGCAGATTATTCTGGTTAAGGAGACTATCTCCTAATTGCAATTCGGCATCATTGCCATGAGAGATAATATTGATAGCTGAAATATCGCTTTTGGTGGCTAATATTTCAGTGATTTGTTCGATGCCATCACGGCTGCTGTCGAGTAGAACCAGTTCTGCCGCATTTCCTTCGGGGATGAGACTTTGGTAATTATCTATATTTGTATCGATAAAGGTTAATTCATTAGAACCTGCGATCGCGGAATTATCAATTATTTCCATAATATTAAGTAATAAGTAATTGTCAATTGCTAATTGCTAATTGCTAATTGCTAATTGTGAGTAGTTTACGAGTCCCATAATCACTATGTTTTTGCTTGTTTCAAAGTGATATTTGAGTTTTGGATTATTGATTTGATATATTTTTTCTTGGTGTTAGGTAATTATGCTACTACAA
>JBCCYD010000374.1:0-6243 GCA_039190385.1 Cyanobacteria bacterium P01_F01_bin.143
AATTGTCATTGAAGAAGGAGCAACCGAAGCCACATTTACTCTCACTGGAATTGCTGATGATGAATTAGAAGGAGAAGAAACTGATACTTTGAATCTTCTTCCAGGAGCAGGCTTTACCATCGACCCCACTCAAAGTTCTGTAACTACTACAATTACCGATCTACCTATTGCTACTTCTGCTGATATATCTCAAGTAATTTTTGGCACAACAGAGGTAAATGTTATTGAAATTAATAGCATTAGTCAAATTGCTTTGCCAGGCACTCTTAACAATATAATCGATACTTCCATTGATAGTGAAGGGGGAAATCTTATTTATGCGAGTTCGGGTGATGATACTTTAATTTGAGATTGTAACTAAATCATAGGATTTTCAGACTTTTTAACTCAGTCTAATTTTAAAAAAAGCGATTGTATCGAGCATAATACAATCGCTTTTCTATTTCATTCTTGCAGTTTTTATTCTAATGGCGATCGCTAGTCAATTAATCAACTTTGAGAAACTCATTAACTGTAATAATTTGAATTCCGCGAAAAGGATTTAAGACTAACAAATCCTGGTCACCAGTAATGATCAAGTCAGCATTTCCACAGAAGGCTAATTCTAAAAACTTATTATCTTTGGGATCTCTACAAACATTAATTGTTTCAGTGATTTCTGTTAATTCACTATCTAATCATAATTGACTTAAAACTTGACGACGACTATCTAAACTTAAATATCGGTCAAATTTAGGACGAGATAGAGTACTTTCTATTTCTCGAAAGGTAGACTCTGATAAAAGTATTTTTCCAAGCTGATTGGCAAACTTAATAGCTTTAGCAGGCTGAGAATTCTGGAATAAAATTGCGCTAATGATGACATTTGTATCAATAACAATTCTCTTCATTAGCTTTCTTGTAAAATGGATTCTAAAATTTCAGGGGTTAATCCATTTGCTTGAGCTTCTTGACTACATTTATTTATGATTTCTTCTAAAGAATTTTCATTATTTATGGCTTCTTTTAACCAGACTCCCAATAGCAAATTAATCTTCTTTTGTTGAGTTGAATTCATTGTTTTATAGAGAGTAGCAATTTCAGATTCTACTTCCACTTGCAGATTAATTGTTTCCATATTAGTACTCCTATTTTTATTACTATTTTAACACTAATTTTGATTTTAAACTGTATTATTAGACTTTTAAGGATTTTAAGTCAGTCTGAGTTTTAAGGAATGCGATCTCTGTTGACTAAGAGTTTGCGTTAGGCGATCGCTTTTCTGATTTATTTTAGGAGTTGTTATTCTAAGGGTGATCGCTTTCCCAATCCACACAGTCATCAACTACTAGGATTCCAAAATTCCAGATTATTAAAAAACCCAAAATCTCGATAATCAACTGTCCAAATTTGGGCTTGATATTGTTGAGCAGTGAAAATAACTGAAGCGTCTTCTAAGCTACCTTGCCAATTGGGAGTAGTTAAAACTAAATCTGAGATAGTAGTGAAATCCGAGTTGGAAAGAGAAACAGTTATTGTCTCTGTCTGAATAATACTTAATAAAGAACGAGCTGAATTTAGGGATTGATAACGAGAGACAAACTTATAAACTTCAAACAAAATTGGTAAAGGTGTTAATACCTCACCAAAAGTATCAGGAATTTCCCTAAAACCTCGTTTGGCTTCTTGATGATATTGATCTTTTTTAGACAGTAAACCGATAAGAGGTCCAGAATCTAAAACTAATCTTTTCATTAGCGCTGATTTTTATTAGTAGAAGCATCAACAGGAGCAGATTCTACTATCCCTGCTAATTCTAATAATCTTTCTCCGTTACGGGGACGTAATTTCTCTTTGAGGGCAACTTGGACAACACTAGAAGCATTCTCTTGAGGATGTTGTGCTAAGTAATCGCTTAACTGCCCCCACAATTCATCTGGTATGTATAATGTTCGTCTCATTTGTTTGCTTATTGGTACAACCTTAGTTGTACTTTAGCATATTATTTTTTTGCAGAGCGATCGCTCTTTTATTCAATTCGTACAGTTTTTATTCTAATGGCGATCGCTAAGCAATTAATTAACCTTGACTTCCTCACCTACCTGAACGAATCAAAATTCTTGTTCTTGCTCACGTTGAAAGAGAAATAATAGACTAATATATATACTTTCTTATCTTTTTTCCGATAAATTGAATTTTCGGACAAGTTTTATGAAAATATTAAAAATACTATGATAACGAAAATTTGACATGAGCTGTTGATGAGAGCTATTGAAAAATTATCCTCTAGCCAAACTTTAAAATCGAGACATTTAGTCGTGCTTAACCTAGGAACGGGTAACCTCCAAGAGGGATTTCCCTATGTTACTGCTCAAATCTGGGCTGATAATTATTCTTTACCAGAGAAATTTAGCGGTAGTCTCCCACCAAATCCGCATTTGGAAGACATTTGTCGACAATGGCAGTTGATTTATCGGGGACTGTGTAACCGCCCCTTACTAACTCTGCGCTCAGAGAATAATGATAATGAACTAGAAATTGCGAAGGAAGGGATAACCCAAATTTCTGAAGTGAGTTTCACTGATTTATGCCACAAGTTAGAAACCAGTCTTAATCAATGGCTCAAATCACCAGAATTTATTAGTATTGAACTCAAACTGAGATCGCATTTCAACCCAGAAGAAGAAATTCACCTCATCATTGAAACTAACGATGAAAAGTTGCGACGTTTGCCTTGGCAACGCTGGAATTTCTTTAAGGATTATCCCTTGTCAGAAATGGCACTCAGTAGGCAAGAATATAAATGCCATTCTCTCTCAAGGTATCCAGTTGATACCAAACAAGTCAGAATATTAGCAATTCTGGGGGATAGTCGGGATATCGATTTAGAGCAAGAAAGAAAATTTCTGCAAAACTTACCCGAAGCAGAAACTCAATTTTTAGTTAGTCCCTCTCGCGCTCAACTTGATGCCGCACTATGGCAGCGCGATGGCTGGGATATCCTCTTTTTTGCTGGTCACAGTTGCTCAGAAGGAACTAAAGGTCGGATCTATCTTAATGATCACCAATCTCACAACAGCTTGACTATTGAGCAGCTAACCGAAGCTCTTGGTGCAGCCATTGAGAACGGCTTAAAGCTAGCAATTTTCAACTCCTGCGATGGGTTGGGATTGGCTAGTAGCCTGGAGACATTGGATATTCCCCAGGTAATTGTGATGCGCGAACCTGTACCGAATCGAATAGCAGAGGCTTTTTTAGAATATTTTCTGGAAGCTTTTGCCCTGGAGAACAAGTCTTTGTATGTTTCAGTGCGCGAGGCTCGAAGAAAGTTACAAGGTTTAGAAGATGATTGTCCAGGGGCATCGTGGTTACCAGTCATTTGTCAAAATCCGGCAGTAGATTCTTTGACTTGGCACGACTTAATTGGCTTAAAAAAGCAACAAACAGCAAAAGAGCAGTTTTCTTCTCAAGTCAATTCAAAATCAACACCCTCTTACCCCAGTGGATCAATACCACTTAATTCACCTTTTTATCTAGAACCTATTGACCTTGAGGAGCAAGTTTATCAAGAAATCAATAAACCAGGAGCTCTAATCAGAATAAAAGCTCCCAAAGAAATGGGTAAAACCTCACTGATGTTAAGAATTCTTGATTATGCTGGAGATCTCGGTTACCAGACTGTCAGTTTGAATTTGGAACAAGTCGATCGCTCGATCCTAGAAAATCTGAATCGATTTTTACGCTGGTTATGTTCTAGGATTACACGTCAACTTAAGCTTAAACCACAATTAGATGAGTATTGGGATGAAGATTTAGGCAGCAAAATTAGCTGTACTTCCTATTTTGAAGACTATCTTCTCGAATCGATTGATACTCCCTTAGTCTTGGCATTAGATGAGGTTAATCAGATTTTTGAGTATCCTCAAGTAGCCAAAGATTTTTTCCCACTACTGCGATCGTGGTACGAAGAAGCCAAAACATTACCTATTTGGCAAAAGCTCCGTTTGGTGGTGATTTACTCGACGGAAATTTATGTTCCTCTCCAATTAAATCAATCCCCTTTTAATGTGGGATTACCGATTCAGTTAAGCCACTTCAGTATAGAGGAGGTAAAACAGTTAGCTCAACGCTACGGACTTGATTGGCAAAGCGAGCAAGAAGCAAGACAACTGATGGAACTGGTGGGAGGGCACCCGGCACTGGTAAATCTAGCTCTTTATCATCTCAGTCGTGGAGAGTTAACTCTAGCGCAATTACTGGAAACTGCTCCCACAGTCACGGGAATTTATGCCAATCATTTGCAGCGACATAGGGTGAGTTTAGAAGCCCAGCCAGAATTATCCAAGGCTCTTAATGCCGTCCTCAGCGCCACTGAGCCAGTAAAATTAAAACCTCTCTTAGCTTACAAGTTAACTAGCATGGGCCTTATTAAACAGTCAAGATATCAAGCAATCCCAAGCTGTGAATTATATCGCCAGTCTTATCTCAAAGGGTAAGCAGCAATGAAAAAGATTTAACGACTTAAGATGAAAACCGATTATCAAACTATTGCCAAAATATATGAAAGTGATAATTCACTAGTTTATAAAGGTATTCTCAAGGAAAATAATCAACCGATTATTCTTAAAATCCTCAAAGAAAACTACCCCACTCCTTCAGAACTTACTCGCTATAAACAAGAGTATGAAATTACTCGTTCTTTGGATGTAGATAATATTATTAAAGCCTATGACTTACAACGACATAAAAATAGTTTAGTCATGCTGTTGGAAGATTTTGGAGGCCAATCTCTAAAATTATTATCATCAGAAACTCAATTTAGCTTAGAAGATTTTTTGAGAATTGCGATCAAGATAACTGAAGCTTTAGCTGCTATTCATCAGGCGAATATTATCCACAAAGACATTAACCCTTCAAATATTGTTTATAATCCCCAAACGCGAGAGCTAAAAATTATCGACTTTGGGATTTCTAGTCGTTTAGCGCAAGAATTTACCACTGTTCTTCCCCCTAATCAATTAGAAGGAACTTTAGCTTATATTGCGCCAGAGCAAACAGGAAGAATGAACCGAGGAGTAGATTATCGCAGTGATTTTTATTCCCTTGGTGCAACTTTATATGAGCTTTTAACTAAAAGATTTCCCTTTGAGACTATTGATCCTATGGAGTTAGTCCATTGCCACATTGCGCAAAAACCTTTATTTGTTAATGAAATAATTCCTGATATCCCTTCAGCTGTATCTAATATAATTGCTAAATTATTAGCGAAAACCCCAGAAGAAAGATATCAAAGTGCTGAGGGAATTAAAGCTGATTTAGAGACTTGTCTGCATAAACTTAACAGTTCAGGACATATTTCTTCGTTTCCTTTAGCGACTCAAGATATTGCCGAGAAATTTCAGATTCCCCAGAAACTCTGTGGTAGAGAAGAGGAAGTACATCAACTATTAACTACATTTAAGCAAGTGAGCCAAGGCGAAACAGGAATGATATTGGTTGCTGGTTATTCTGGGATTGGTAAATCTGCTTTAGTTAATGAAATTCATAAGCCTATCACTAGACAGCGAGGAAACTTTATTAGCGGTAAATTCGATCAATTGCAACGAGGGATTCCCTATTCAGCAATCGCTCAAGCTTTCCAAGATTTAATCCGGCAACTCCTAAGTGAACCAGAAATAACTCTACAAACCTGGAAGAAAAAGATTTTAGAAGCTTTAGATAATAATGGTCAAATTATTATCGATGTCATTCCCGAACTTGAGAAAATTATTGGTAAACAGCCAGTAATTGAACAGTTAGACACGACAGAAAATCAAAATAGATTTAATTTGGTTTTTCAAAAGTTTTTGCATATTTTTTGTCAGCAAGAGCATCCTTTAGTTATATTTATTGATGATCTACAATGGGCAGATTTAGCTTCACTAAATTTAATTGAAACATTAATATCAGATCCTGACATTAAATACTTGTTATTAATTGGAGCCTATCGAGATAATGAGGTTAGTCCTACTCATCCTCTAATACATACTTTAGAGAAAATTGATCAAGCAAAAATTTCCATAAATAAGATTCTTCTTGCTCCTTTGAAGACGAAGGATATTAATCAATTAATTGCTGATACTCTAAAATGTTTGCCAGAAGTTTCTCAATCTTTAGCTGAGTTAGTTACCAAAAAAACTGGAGGAAATCCTTTTTTCTTAACTCAACTTCTCTACTCTCTTTACCAAGAAAATTTATTAGTATTTAATGCTAATCAATCTTTTA
>JBCCYD010000375.1:0-6238 GCA_039190385.1 Cyanobacteria bacterium P01_F01_bin.143
AATCTATCCGAAAACCGCGTGTTCGACTGATCATTGCTCCGTTCCCTGACCGACAAAAGAATCAAGAGGATTTCTTCTTTTCGCCAAATTCTCAAATCCCCTTGACAACTGCTATTTCAGCTTAAGTTGTCACCAATGGTTTCCACCACTTAAAGTATCGTTACCTTGTTGATTAAGGGGAACAATAACTACGGAGCCTGTGGCATTGTCTATGCCATCAGTAATAGTGTAATCAAAGCTAGCAATACCATTAAAGTTAGCATCAGGAGTGAATTCAATATTGCCATCATTATTTAAGATTGCAGTTCCGTTAACAAAATTATCTATTTCAATAAGACTCAAGCTATCTTCTGGGTCAACATCAATATCATTACTAATTAATTCAGTAGCTAATATTGTTAAAAACGTATATTTATAAGTACGAATAATATCTTTATTAGCAATAGGAATGTCATTAATAGGATTAACGACAACTTCTACTGAGGCTTTAGCATTTGTTGTGGTTATGGTTCCATTAGTAACAATATAGTCGAAACTAGCAATGCCATTAAAGTTAGCATCAGGAGTAAATTCTATATCTCCATTTTGATTTAATACCGCTGTTCCATTAGCTGTATTACTTAGGGTAAGTATACTTAAATTATCTCCAGTATCGTTACTAAGTAATTCAGTAGGAAATATTGTTATTGGGATATCTTCATCTATAGTTATAGTATCGTTAATAAGCGTAAAATTATCATTAACGGTATTAACAATAATTTCTACCAATTCAACTCTATTGTTTGTACCGTCAGTAATAGTATACTCGAAACTAGCAGTTCCATTAAAATTAGCAGTAGGAATAAACTCGATATTCCCATCTTCATTCAAAATTGCTGTTCCATTGATTGCCCTATCTACGCTAATAAGACTGAAATTATCCTCTATATCATCACCATATAGTCGTCCTGCATAGTCACTAATTAATCCAGCACCTGATATAGCTATAGACCTATCTTCATCAGTAATAAAATTTGTTTCGTTATCGACAATATTAACTCCAATAGTTTCCGATAAGATTCCATTAGAAAATGTAGCACTACCAGAAGCTATTGTTAAATCTAGATATATTTCTTCATCTTCTTCAATCTCAGTATCTCCCAATATTCTTATCACAAGATTACGAGAACTTTTTCCTGCAGGGATAGTCAGTTGTTCAATGGGTTCGACAAAGTCAATTCCTAAATCGGCAAAGTCAGAACGAGAAGAAATATCAATCACGACATCTTCAGTTGCTATAGAAGAAAGTTCGATTTTAAAAATAGCAAACGTCGATCCAGTATCACCTTCTGCAACAGAAATAACTTTGTTGGGAAAAGATACTATAGGTATAATTTCTAGGGTATCAGCAGCTAATCGCACATCACTCAATTCAATAAACTCAATGTCTTGTGCAGTATGATTTGGTCCAATAAAAATAATACTTCCGTCTTTAGAAATTTCTCCAACTTCGGCTTGAGTTTGATTAATTTCTACCGTATCTATTCCTTCTCCACCATAGATAAAGCTATTGCCACCAAGAAGAATAAAGCGATCGTTTCCTCCATTACCCCAAACAATATTGTTTTGATCTTGAATTTCAATAATATTGTCTAATTCATTGCCAATAATATCCCTTTCTTCTATCACATTATTATCTGCATCAAGTGGAGGTAAAGAATTACTATTGTTAGTTATGCTAAATTGATTTGTACTTGTATTTGCATTTGTATCAGTAAAGTCAGATTGATTGACACTAAAAGTAATAATTTCTGTTGTTCCATTATTAGTTTGTTGTTTTATTTCCTCCTGACCTGTAGTTATTTTATAATCTAGTAATTGAGTTGGGATTCCTGTGTCTTCTTTAAATACCAGTTCAAAGGTAATCTCATTCTCTGCTTCTTGTGATACTTCTAGATCACCAATGCTTCCTTCATAGGTTAAATTAAACCCATTTTTGATTAGTTGATCAGGAGTTATAGTCTCAATGATTTTATTGTTTTTGTTTTGCGTTGGATTGGTTATCCTAACGTTTATGTGCTCAATCGTATCTTTATCAATAGAAGTGTCGAATTCATCAAACAAGTCTCCCGCACTACTGAGCAAAACAGCTTGCCCTTCAGAGTCAATTATATTTAAAGTAGATAAATGAGCATCGCCAACACCAAAAGCATGTACCTTATCAGCTGCGGTTTTCAATGCCAGAGCAGGTAATTGATAAGGATCTGCCGAAGGCTGACCATCAGAGAGAAAGTAAGCAATATCAGTACTATTAAAAGGATTATTGGCCGCAAAAAAAGCTGTTGCACTGGATAAAGCTCCACTGTAAACTGTTGGCCCAAACGCGCTCAGTCCATCAATCACATTTTTAGCTATAGATGAATCTTCTGTATCAACTCTTGTCGCATTGCCACTAAAAGAGATAATACTATATTTCGTCTGGGAGTCGAGCCCACTCTCTACAAAAGAATCTATTAGTTGCTTAAAGGCATTTTTCGTTTGTGCTATAGGAGAACCACTCATACTACCTGAGCGATCAATAATAAATGCTAGATTATATAACTCTGTTGTCTCTAAGCCGATTGTCAGATTGTATTTGACGTCTCCATCGAACATCCAAGCTGGAGATTCAACTGTCATCGTAGCAATCGATTCTCCTTCTTCATCTAAGACATCTTCTTTTGGATATATTAATGGACCATCTTTTAGTTTGGCTTTACCATCCGGGTACACATCATTCGGATCTACTTGTAAAGGGACGAAAAACAAACTATCGTCATCATCTTTATTATCGCCATCAGCATCAGTAAACTCAAAGACTCCAAACTCAATATCTTTAGTTGTATCAGTAGCATCTATTTTACTACCTTTAGAATGGATAAATTCAAATGCAGGATTTGCTGTGTCAGTAATTTCCCATTTATAGTTGGTAAAGACATCGGAGAAAAGGGCTTGGTCTACGCCATCGCCACCTTCTAGTCTATCGTCAGCACCACCACCAAATAGCTTGTCATTACCACCATTTCCGATGATACGCTCTTTGCGATAGGTTCCAAATATTTCATCATTACCGCTAGAAGTAAAGGGAGTATTAATAGGGATTATTGAAGGGTCGCTACCGATAATAGCGTTTTCTGGAAGATCATTAGCGTTTCCATCTCCTTCAATCTGATCTATTATTTGATCGTAAATGTCTTTATCGATGAGTGTCCCAGAATTTCTAGGTATGTTTCCTCTACTGTGAACCCCCAAAACGCGAGGAGTCGTATCTCCCTCTACGATATGCCAGACAGGACTTCCACTCTGTCCACCCTCAGTGTCAATATCATAGCTATACAACATTTCTCTACCAATCGTAGTATGTATGGTCCCAAACTGCCCGAAAATTCCAGGAGCAAGAACTAAATCTCTTATTGGTTTACCAGTATTGTTAGGTATGTTTACATTATCTACGGGATATCCGGCTGTTTGAATCTTTGTTGGAGTCTCTTTACTACCTCTAGCAGTTTTGGGATTCATAAACGCGATTAGACCAACAGATGGGGCAGGAGAAATTAAGGCGTTATCATCAACCCTAACGAAGGCAATATCATTCTTGGCAGTGGTTTTGTTTTTATAGTCAGTAGGAAAAAATAGACCCGTAGATACATTTACATTAGCGCCTGGATCGTTTGAGTAATTTGGGTCTGGGTCATCAATTTTTCGACTTCCTAAATTAATTTGGTTTCCGCTAGTGCTGATCCTTATTTTATCTTGCTCCCCATAAAAACTATCATAGAGATTGTGAGCAGCAGTGAGTACGTAATGAGGACTGATAACTACTCCAGTCCCATAGCCAAAAGGAGCATTAGAATCGGCGTTAATTGTACTATCTATTGCCGTGACCGCAGGTAATGGAAAGCTGGTGAAATTCGGTTCATTTGGTTTAATTACTCGGCGATTATCAACACCATGTACAGTCATTTTTTTGTTCTCCTTTAAGTAATTGAATAATTTTTTTTGTTTAAGTTAATGGCTCGATACAAATTTGGGAATAGTTAAAATCACGTAGATATTTAACTAGTATTAGAAATTTATTTTGTACCTTAGCTCTACTAACATTTGTTCGTCTTAGGATTAAATGAGGTGTAGTGTTTTCGTCAATACGAAATACTTCCAATAGTGGTCTTTGTTCGCCATCAGGGGAACTAGGACGCATCACCGCCAATATATTTTCACTTAAAGATAATTCTCCAAAACTATCAATAACTGTAGTCGAACCATTATTGAGGTTTCTGATCAGTGTTTTAGGTGATTTCCGATGACCAGAAGGATAATACCAAGTGACACCATTAAAACCAACCGCAGCAAATTGTTGAGAAATTGCTACTGTGCTTCCTAAAGCGGCATCTTCAACAGCTATCTTTATTGGTTTAGTTTGTGGTTGAGCTAAATCGAACAACCAAGCTCCACCTGAATTATCAAGTGATGATGAATAGCCAACTAAAAGTAAATTTTGATCCAGAGCAATTTTACTTCCATAAAAGCTTTCATTAACACTTAAGTGCTTTTCTCCCATATCAGGTAAAGTGAATTGCTCAATCTTACTCTGACGTAAGAGATTAAAGCGAACTAAATTTGATTCTGGTTCTTTTTGCACCAACAGTTCGATAGGTTGAACATCTGTGTCTGTTCTAAGGTTTATTAAGTATCGTCTGTAAGAATATCTAGGAAATGTATTAACTGCTTGAGATAAAGATGAATTATCTTTTGAAACATCTGGATTTCTAACCCTGGCAGAGATTGTTAAAATATTTCCATCTAATTCTAGCTCTTGACCAAAGATAGAACCCTCCCGATCTAAAGCTAAATCTTCAGGGGGGAGAATTTCTCTAGTTCTGCTCCATCTACCAGAGTTATCTGAAACATAAATAATTACTTTATTTGACCTATTTATACTAGCATTTCCGACTGCTAAATACTTATCATTAGCAACCACAGAAGAACCAAAGAAATTTTTACTATCATTTGTTTCGGGGAAAAAGCAGATTTTTTTAGGATTAGACATACTTACTTTTGGTAGAAATACTTCAAATAAAACTAAAATTACTAAATAAAATATTTTCATACTATTAACAAAAAAGAAGTGTTAACTCTGAATTTAAGAGATTGGCTCTATACAGACTTTAAAAATCTTCGCATCATAGTCACTTTGAGTTGTTATTAAGTAGCCGTTTTGTACCCAAGCACGATTTACATCTCTACGTTTTTGAATTAGATGAGGTACTGCGTTATCATCGAGACGAAATACTTCTAAAAGAGGCAAGAGATCATCAAGATCGCCATCATAAGCTCCAGGTCTTATCCTTGCTAAAATATTTCCACTTAAAGAAAGTGTTCCCACCCCATCGACAATTGTTGTGGAGTTATTCTTAAGATTTTTAATTAGTGTTTTAGTAATGATGGGAAGATCATTTTGTATTAAAAGGCGATTGTTCTGTATGATTGCCCCGCTAACCTTAGATCCTACAACGACAAACTTTTCCGAAATTGCGACAGATCCCCCCATAAGGATATTAGAAGCTTTTAATTCTAGTGGTTTGTCGTCAAGATTATTTATATCAAATAGCCATGCCTTTCCTTCTTGATTTGTAGGAGGAGAACCTACTAAAAGTAAGTTTTGATGAAGGGCAACGCTACTACCAAAATTCTTTTCTCCATTATCTGACAGCGTAATTTGTCTAATTTTGCCTTCAGACAATAAATTAAATCGAACAAAACCTTGTTCTTTCTCGATAAGTGGTTTGATCTCTTTTGGTTCTATTTCTGAGTCTAAATTCACCAAATATCTCCCAAAAAATGTTGACATCAGCATAGTTCTATATTGAAATAATTTCGGATTAGTTACATCTTTTGTGTCTTGCTGTGTCAATGCATTAATAACTAAAATATTTTTATCTAGTTGAAGACTACGACCGAAACCATAACCAATTTCAGATGGCGTAGAATTTTTGGGAGGCAAAACTTCTTTAGTTCTAATCCATTGACTAGAATTGTCACGAGTATAAATAATTACATGATTTGCGCTTGGGTCACCTATCGCTAAATATTTATCGTTGATAACAACATAAAAACCGAATGAATTAGTATCACCTGGCTCTGGGGTAAAACAAGTTTGATTTGGATTAGACATACTTACTTTTGGGAGAAATACTCCGAGTAAAATTAAAATAATTAGAAC
>JBCCYD010000376.1:0-6237 GCA_039190385.1 Cyanobacteria bacterium P01_F01_bin.143
TGGGTTTAAGATTCAACAGAAAAAAAATCATGAATAAAATAGATAAACCCATTGTTTTTTTCGATGGGGAATGCGTTATGTGTAATCAATTTGTCGATATTCTGTTGAATATAGATCAGATGGGCAATATTTTGATTGCACCGCTTCAGGGGCAAACAGCGGAAAAATTGTTACCCCCATTGCCGAACGATCGCGAATCATGGTCAATTTTCTATATTGATCAAGATGAAATTTCTGAGCAATCAGATGCTTTTTTAAATATTTGTCGTCGTCTGGGGGGCATCTGGTCAATCTTAAGTTTGTTTAGAGCTGTTCCCCGTCCAATTCGCAATTCTATTTATCGATTAATTGCTCGCAATCGATATCGACTATTTGGCAAACGTTCTACTTGTCGAATGCCCAATGAACAAGAAAAATCCCGTTTTTTACCATGAATCAAGCAATTAGCAATTAGCCATGAACAATTCAAAACATATGATTTTTAATTTCTCGATAGTTAGCTACTGATTCAACGAGACCTATCCCAATAAAGTTACTTAAAAGAGCAGATCTACCGTAACTCATAAAAGGTAGAGGAATTCCTGTGATTGGTGCCAGGCCGATAGTCATACTAATATTTGTAATAACTTGAAAAGCGATGATTGCGAGGACGCCGATCGCGAGGAGAGAACCAAAATTATCTGTTGTCTGATTCGCGATCGCGACTAGACGCCAGCAAACTAGGAAAAAAACTATCAATAACAAAATACTACCAATAAAGCCCCATTCTTCGCCTACTGCTGAAAAAATAAAATCTGTATGTTGTTCAGGAATGAAATTTAGTTGGGTTTGTGTACCGTGGTATAAACCTGTTCCCCAAAGTTTTCCTGAACCGATCGCGATCCGAGACTGAATCAAATGATACCCTCCGCCCAAAGGATCTTTTTCGGGATCTAAAAATAAAATCAGACGAGCTTTTTGGTAATCCTTGAGCAAACCCCAGAAAACATTCCCTAGCTCTACTGCACCACAGTTAATTGCGATCGCGCTTAAGACTCCTACAATCTTGACAGGAATCGTTAACCAAGCTAGACCTGTCATTCCCAAAGTCCAGAATAACCAACCGGGAAGATGTAAATGATAGAGAATCGCTGAAACTACAGGAGAAACCATTAAAATAAGCCAGCCAGGATTCACTTTTGCCCAATAGAGCATTGTCATCACGATAACCCCGAAAACCAGGGAAGTTCCCAAATCTGGTTGTAAAAATACGAGTCCCCAGGGAATAGCAGTTATTGCCAAAGTCCGAACCAGAGTAATAAAACCAACTCGCTCCTTATGGTGTAATAAGGCGGCTAAAGTAATAACCACGCCAATTTTGGCAAATTCTGAAGGTTGCACATTAAATCCAGCGACGGAAATCCAACGTTGGGCCCCTTTGGCTGTTACTCCTGCGACCATAACAGCAATTAGGGAGATGTTAGTTAAAACATAGATGAGCCAATGCCATTGCAATAGAGAACGATAATTAATCCGCGCGATCGCGATCGCCATGCCCAATCCCAGACAACCAATCGTTAAATGTTGATAAGCATGATTTAGTTCTTCAACTCGTTCAATACTATAGATGGTCAAGCCACCGAAACCAGTCAATCCTATAACTAGCAATAGCAGTAGCCAATCGATTTGTTTCCAGGCAGAGATCAAAGAAAACAAGAATTGTCCTAGATAACGAATGGAGGAATTATTTGCTCTAGACTTCTTTGACATGATTGGGGATTAGAGATTAACTATCCAAGACTTTTACATCATAGTCGAAGAATTTCGAATCGCAGGTAATTATAGTTAAATCATTTCAATAATTTGGAACCAAATAACCACAACATTGCTGTGATAAACTGGACTCTACTTTTAGTAAATTAAATGATCTTTATAAGGAGCAAAAAAATTAATTAATTTCTTGCAAGCTACAAAACTCGTCAACCAAAGTTTTCTTTTACTCCTAAAATATATTTTATGGAAGAATCTTTTGTCATCACCATCCAAATTGTCCTCGCTGTCGTCGCAGGTATTAGTGCCCAGGTAATAGGAGAATATCTGAAGCTTCCCAGTATCGTTTTTCTACTCTCGCTGGGGATTTTACTTGGTTCTGACGGTTTAGATCTGCTTCATCCCAATGAATTGGGAGTCGGGCTAGAAGTAATAGTTGCCTTGGCAGTTGCCGTGATTCTGTTTGAAGGAGGATTAAATTTAGAATTACGAGAACTGGGAAAGGTTTCTGGGAGCTTGCGTAATTTGGTGACTTTGGGAACTCTAATTACTCTAGTTACTGGGGGCATGGCTGCCCATTGGTTAGCAGAATTTCCTTGGTCGATCGCCTTTTTGTATGCTTCTCTCGTCGTAGTAACCGGCCCCACTGTCATTGGTCCGTTGTTAAGGCAAGTTAAGGTTGATCGCCAAGTATCGGCTATTCTCGAAGGAGAAGGCGTTTTAATTGATCCCGTAGGAGCAATCCTAGCTGTCGTAGTATTAAATGCCATTCTCAATAGTGATTCTGCTCCCGTTACCGTAGCTAGTGGCCTAGTATTGCGTCTAGGAATTGGCACACTCGTGGGGGTGATTGGTGGTTGGATCATAGGACTATTTCTTAAAAATACCGATCGCCTTTCAGACGAGCTCAAAAATTTAGTCGTCTTAGCTGGATTATGGGGTTTATTTGTTTTATCCCAAACTCTCTACAGTGAATCTGGTTTGATGGCAACTGTGTCTGCTGGAATCACGGTTAAAGCTTCAGCTCTCCCTGAAGAAAGACTCTTGAAAAGATTTAAAGGGCAGCTTTCAGTTTTATTCGTCTCAGTATTATTTGTTTTATTAGCTGCCGATCTTTCTATTGACAGTATTTTTGCTCTTGGTTGGGGAAGTCTCGGCGCAGTACTGATTTTGATGTTAGTGATTCGACCCCTTAGTGTAGCAGTTTGTACTTGGAATAGTGGCCTGAATTGGCGGCAAAAAACATTTCTCGCTTGGGTAGCACCGAAAGGAATCGTTTCAGCTTCAGTTGCTTCCCTCTTTGCCATTTTATTAACGGAAAATGGTATTACTGGGGGAGATGCCATTAAAGCATTAGTCTTTCTAACAATCATTATGACCGTATTCTGTCAGGGTTTGACGGCGGGATTTGTGGCTAATATTTTACAAATAAAGTTAAGTGAGGCAACTGGTGCGGTAATTGTTGGCGGCAATAACTTGGGACGTTTAATCGCTAAGCTTTTTCAGGAAGCAGGTGAGTCTGTGATGTTAATTGATACCGATGAAGAAGCTTTTAAAAAAGCCCAAGCAGATAATATTCCCGTTGTGCAGCGAAGTGGTTTAGATGCCGAGGTTTTAGAAGAAATCGGGATCGAGTCTATGGGAACTTTTATTGCCCTAACCAAAAATGGAGAAATTAATCTGGTATTAGCACAACGGGCAATGGAAGAGTTTCAGCCACCTAGAGTATTAGCTGTTTTTCCAAAAAGTGATTCCGAGTCTGGGAATAATACGAATATTAATGCTAAAGTAAATCAAGCATTTATTTCACATTTATCGATCAAAACTTGGGATACTTATTTACAAGATGGACAATTTAAATTGGGAACAACTTTGTTAACAAAGAAAGACTTATCTTTTCAACAAATTCAAATTGAAACTTTAATTCGTGCAGGGGAATTATTGCCTCTGTTGGTGAAAAGAGAAAAGAAGTTGCAAATAGTTAAAGCTTCAGAAGAATGGCAATCAGGAGATGAAATTACTTGTTTGATCCATGATCCTCGACCCCAATTACTCAAAAGGCTTTCTGGAGGTAATCAATCTTCTCGTTTGGCTCTCGAAAAACTTCCTAAAATGGAGGAAATATCTCTGTCTTCTAATTCAACAGAGGATGAGTCTGAAGAAATTGCTAATGGCTGATGGCTAATTGCTAATTGACGAGTGAACGCGCGGGTTTGCTGATAGTTAATGGGTAAATTTGAGATTAGATACAAATATTTGTAGTCTAGAATACAAATATTTTTTCAGTGTCAAGATTAGATAGGCTCTATCAGCAACCATTAATTTCTCAGGTCATCCGACAAGATGCAAAATTCGTTTAAAAGAATTCTGATCGGAACAGTATTTTTTGTTCTCACAATTATCATTGCAGTTGTTGGTTATATTTTCTTTGGTTGGGATATTCTAGACGCTATCTACATGGTAGTGATTACGATTTTTGGTGTTGGCTATGGCGAAGTTAAACCCTTAGAAAGTCCATCAGAAAAAATATTTACAATCATGGTGATTCTTGCTGGTACGTCATCAGCTCTATATATTGTGGGAGGTTTTGTCCAGATGATTGCAGAAGGGGAAATTAATCGTGCTCTTGATGCGCAACGGAAAAAGAATACGATCGCGAATTTGGCAAATCATGTCCTTATTTGTGGCTTTGGCAGGATAGCCCAAGTAATGGCCAAACAGTTAGCAGATAGTGGGCAAGAATTTGTGATTATTGATAATGATAGTGAAAGAATCGCGATCGCTGAAAGTTTGGGATATTTGGTTCAAGAAGGAGATGCCACGGATGAAGATATTCTGCGATCTGTGGGGATTAACTACGCAACAGTCCTCGCAACAGTCTTACCTGATGATGCAACTAATGTTTTTATTGCCCTAACTGCACGGGAGTTAAATCCCGATTTGTTAATTTTGGCTAGGGGTGAGTTACCCAGTACTGAAAAAAAACTTCGTCTTGCTGGGGCAGATCATGTCATTCTCCCAGCAACAGTTAGTGGAATACAGATGGCAAATTTAATTACTCGCCCTACTAGTACAGACTTTCTACAACAAAAAGATAAACAAAATTCTTTGAACGATTTATTAGCCCAAATTGAGGTTCAAATTGATGAATTAATAGTTTCTAATCGTTCTCCACTGGTGGGAAAAACTATTCGAGAATTGGAAATTAGAGGTAAAGGAGCATTTATTATAGTTGCACTACGTCGTAGCAACGGTCAGTTATTAACCCATCCTCATTCATCCATTATCTTAAATTATGAAGATACTTTAATTGTTCTAGGGCATCAAGAAGAGCTGCCTAAATTTGCTCGATACTATGAATTAAACCATACTTTGTATAACAGAGAAGCCAGAGAGCGATTGCCTAAATAGCTAAAGTAAGAATATTACTAAAAAAGAACTTCTTGACGAAAAGATTAGATCTGAAAAATTTTCCCGAAAAAATATTGACCATCGAAAATTAATTTGCTAAGCTAAGTAACTGTGCTGGTGTAGCTCAGTTGGTAGAGCTGCTGATTTGTAATCAGCCGGTCGCAGGTTCGAGTCCTGTCACCAGCTTCTTTATTTCCAAGGCTTTCAAACCCTTATATATTGGGAATCTCTTACTGCTTAAGGGTTCTGTACTAAATTTGAACTAATTTCTCTTGTCTCACCAGGGCTAATGGGATTGGCCGAGAATGACCGAGAACATCTTATAATACCTAAAGTTTTTAGATCGAATTTAGATCACTGAATCTAGATTATGGATAAGATTGAAAAAATGCTGGAAGCTGCTAATGGCAGGCTTAAGTCATCGAACGCGGGGATAATAATTTTTCGCAGAGGCAAGAAGTTATCGTTGAGGGGAATGCTGCCCCCGAAACCAAATAGCAAACAAAACAAATCTTCTCAGAGCAATCCAAAATATAAATTATCCTATGATGTAGAAGAATATAAATCCGATATTGAACAGCCGTGACAACAAGCAGCATTGAATTAACGAATGAACTTAAATCAATATTTAGAGAAACAGCACAAAAATTGAAAGGCAGTGAACGCCGTCAATTTATGGCAAAAGTGGTCAGAGGTTTAGGTTTAGGTGGACAAACACAAGCAGAACGAGAATTAGGATGGAATCGAGGAACAATTCGCAAAGGAATGAAAGAATTAACCAGTGGGATTCCCATCAAGGATGCATTTGAGCGACGAGGAAGGAAAAGAATTGAGCTCAAGTTGCCCAATTTGCTCGAAGATATTCGGACAATCGTTGACCCTCAGACTCAAGCCGACCCGAGCTTAAAAAGTCAACGTTTATATACTCGGATTAGTGCGGCTGAAGTACGCCGTCAATTAATTAAGCAAAAAGGATATAGTGACGAAGAGCTTCCAACTTCTGAAGTAATTCGACAAAGACTTAACGAAATGAACTATCGATTAAGAAGAGTAGAAAAAGCGAAACCACAAAAGAAA
>JBCCYD010000377.1:0-6161 GCA_039190385.1 Cyanobacteria bacterium P01_F01_bin.143
GCATCTTATTTTGAAAAAGCTTACTAGATGCTAATTTCAGCGATAGAGTACTTTTTCTGATTGATAGATGCAGCCCTTAAAGCCTAAAGATCTTAGGATTTTGATGCGTTTGCCCTGTATAAATTGTTGATACTTTAACAAATATCGGGGTAAATGCGATCGCAAACTAAACAAACTTCCTTGTAAGGATAGATCCAGCCACAGTTTGCCATCAAGCCCACAAAAATCTCAATTCGTTCTGTCTCTTCGGCACAGTTAAAGTTGGATAATAAATAATCTTGAACCATAGCATCAATAATAAAAGATTCGGGTTTAATACATTTAACTACCTGCCCAAACTTTTGCTTTATTGGCTCTACTATTGGATTGGTTAGATGTCGATAATTATCTCTTATATACGTATAAGAATCATCTATAAATTGAAATTCTCCCTCTAATTTTGATATGACTCTATGGTCGATAAAAGGATGACTTACAGTGTGATTATAGTAAGGATTGATAGAATATGATGACTTACAAATTTTATCTATCAATGGCTTCCGAAGATGACCTTTTAACTTGCGACCGCTGATATATTGTTGAGCGACAAAAGGACTATCACAAAAGATTATTTCTGTTTCTCGTTCTCCTAAATATCTATAGGCGCGATTAATATATTCCACGACTAAATCGACATTTAGTTTTCCTGTAGACGTAATAATATTCTGCCACTTCTTTCTGTATTGAGAAATTAATGCTTTTTGCTGGGTCGTTAGTACGCCAACTTGATTAATGTTCTCCTTAATTTTTAATTCCTGGCAAATTCTCGCTTCGCCGATACCCGAAATTAAAATATCTCTAAGATATAAATCCACCTCTGATAGCCAGGAGACTTGCCACCGATCTAAGGGAATCTTTCCATATTGTTCGGAAATAGTAGAACCATGACAGGCATATATTTTAGTGCCATCGCAAAATTCTAATGCTGGCTTACCATCGTTATGTAATAATCCGCGATCATCTACTGATATAATTTTCAGTTTTTCATAGACAATACAGACATTTTCATAGAAGAAAATCTGACTACAGTTATTAACTAATACCTGAAATAAATTCCAGATTTCTAACAGACGATCCGTAGGGTATGCAGATGTGTAATCGCTAAATCCATCAATCAATACAAGACAATAATCAAATATTTTTCCATAATGAATTAACCGACCAAACATTCTGCCTTCATAAAAAGCAATTGTATCCCAAGCATACAGACGATCTGAAGTATCTTCATCGATAAACCCAAGACTATCAAACGGTTTAGAATCAAAGTTTGCTATTCTTAAATCATCCTCTAGCTGTTCCCAAAGGTCTTCTGTTATTTGTGTTCTTAAATAATCCTCTATTTGTGTAAATAAAAGTCCATTAATCTCGCTGTGAATCTGAGAACCAAAGCTATCTAAATTAGTATTTTCTAAAACATCTTGAGTATTAGTCGGGCGATCACAATAATAAATTAATGGATCTGCTAAATTAGCGATGCTATATATTTTATTAATTGCGCCTTCTATTGCCGATTTGTTTGTAAGATCGGTTGACAAAGCGATCTTGCGCCACTTATCTATAAAATTAGGAATTAATAACTCTTGTTCGGCACTTAGCTTATTTATAGAATTCATTTAAAAATTTATTTTTGGTTTTTTCTGTAGTCTAATAGATCTCTTTTCTTGTTCATTGCTTTCTAACCTAGACCCTATAAGAGTTACCACAGAGAGAAAGTGCGATCAACTGAGATTCTTTAAGTAGTTATCAAGGCGATCGCCAGATCGAAAAACACAACAATTTATCTCTCGCATACATGAGTTGGATCGTCGGCTTTTTCCGCAAATTCTAAGCCTCTCGCCAAACGCCAAGCAAAAATCGGCGGTAACCCAGCATCTAAGATGGCAGCACAAGTTGTTTGATAGTCGTACTCCACTTCTCGCAAGTTTACTGCTTCTGTCTCCGTGTCATAAATGACATAGGTAGCATTGGGACGACCATGACGGGGTTCGCCTACCGAACCGACATTGATAATTCGTTTTAGGGGAGCATTAAAACTAACAGTAGATTGTTCTTTTTTATTAGGTTGATGAACGCTTACCTGCAATTGTCCAGCATCCAAAGTTCGAACATAGGGAACATGGGTATGCCCGCAAAATAAGACATCTGCATCGCTGGAGAGGACTCTTTCTAAAGCAGTAAAAGCATCCATTTCGGGTAATAAATATTCATGGTTGCTACTAGGGCTACCATGGGCGAAACAGAGATTATCTTCTTTATAGGTATGGGGTAGTTGGGCTAAATATTCTCGAACTTCTGGATGAACCTGCTTATTTGTCCATTCATGGGCAATTTTGCCTCTTTTTTCTGCCAAGAGGGAAGGATAACTACATTCGCAGGCGTTGAGTCCTTCGACAATATCTTCATCCCAACAACCCTGTACGGTGGGAATATCTAACGAACGAATTTGTTCGACTACTGCATTGGGATAAGGGCCATAACCCACTAGATCCCCCAAACAATAAATCTTTTCGGCTTTTTGTTGGTCAATATCTAGTAAAACTGCATCTAGAGCTGCATAATTACCATGAATACAAGACATTACTGCTATTTTCATACTAATTCTAATTCCGTTACTAAAGATTCTTTTACTTGTTGTTGGTAATAATTAATTGCCGATTCGGGAACACAACAATCTCGGACGGTTTGGTCAATTTCAGCTTTGTCTAAATTACTTCCCACTATTTCAAAACCGCTCTTACGATCTGGTTTGCCATTAGGCCAACGAGGTAAATTTAAGGGTTTGAATTCTAATGCCGATTTTCCTGGTATAAAGTCACCATAATAGATTTGTCCATCCGCTAAATCAAAGATTCCCTTTGCTCGAACTACTTCCCCATAAGCACCTTGAGTAAGTTCTAGCCAAAAAGTAGCTAAACTGCCAAAATCTAAAATTTCTCCTGTCAAAACTCCCCGATGAATCTGTAAATTTTTATTTTGTTTAACGATCTTATTTCCTGGAATAATTTCATCTGCCCAAGTCTTTAATTCTGAATTATCTGTATCGCTTGGGATTATTGCTACTCTGTGGGGGTTCAAACTTTGCAATAGAGTTTCAATTTTTGCTAAATCTAAATACCAAGGAATTTCCAAATAAGTGATGGTTTTGTTTAATTCTGCTTCTTCTCCTTTCTGATAAAGCTTTAGTTTGGGATATTCACTTTGGAGATATATGGCATCAATGGACAGAGAATCGGCTTGCGGACTGAAATAACCTACAGGTCTATTTATTTGGGCTATTTGTTGATGAATCCAGTGGGTTTTACCCACCCCCGGGGAACTAGCAACAGCGATAATCATAGAACAATATTGCGAGAATGATTATCATTGTACTCGAAGTTTAAAATTGTGATTGTCAGAGAATTTACAATAAAGTAATCTATTAATTTAGTAGCTATAGCTGATAATTACATCTAGTGAATTGATAAAATCAGTATAAGCAGGTGAACAATTTTATTTTGAATCTATATCACGGCAGGTTAAGGCATTCAGTGATTTTTTTGTTTAATTTATTTTGTCCACCTGCTTAATAGATTTAGTATTATCTTGTATATCGATGCTTAACTCCTACAGGAAAATAATCAGGATCCCCAAAATGATAAAGGCTAATTTCTGGTAATTGTCGTTGCACGGGAACATAGTTAGCATATTCACTATTGAGACGGATAAGTTGGCGATTAATAGAGTTTGCTATAGTTTTTATTAACTCTTGATTACTACTTGCTTTAATTGCTAATTCAACCGCGATCGCTAAATAAGAATTTTGGTCTCGATCTTGTTTAACTTCCATCACAAATTTACCTGTTACCTCATCGCTAATATCTAATTGTTCCAATCCAACTTGGATATTTTCAGGATAGATATTAGCTCCATAATAAGATAGGACGAAATTAGAACGACCAAAAACATAGACAAAGGGAAAAGGATAATGTTGGCTATTATTATCTGAAGCCAACTCTGCTAAAGGATCGAAGTCTTGAGTTTTTAGATATTCCAACATTTCTTGATAGGAAATAATACCTCCAGTATCGGCAATATGATAACGAATTAAAGGAATTCCATTATCTCCAGAAAAGAGTAATGTGTCGTCTTGGACTTCAAAATAGCGAATTGTGGGATCGTATTGTACTAAAGTTGGTAAACGGGATTCGCCAAAAAATTCCCTAGCTTGATCGGGGTTTTGCGCAAAAAAAACGACGAATACAAATACTCAGAGGAGTTTCATTCCCTAAGACTCCCGCATCTGCCGTACCGTAGAGAGAAGCAAAATCATAACAAGGATTGGTCGAACCAATTCTAGTAGCAACTAAATCTCGCCATTCCTCACTAAAAACTTCTCCTGCCATTACTAGCTTAGTGGCATAATTTTGCCATTGAATACCTTGACTGATACCACTATCGATTACATCTTTTAGAAACGGGGGATAGCCAAGTAACACAACGCGATCAAACAGCGGTGCTAATTGATCGATAATGCGGAAAATTTCGGTTTTATTATTACCTGGGGTAACTACTGTAATAGGATAGCCTTTTGCGGCTAAATGACGACAACAATTAGCCGTATAAATTCCTCCTACCCAAGTTCCTAAACTAAAACAAACTACCGCTAAACTATTTCCTTGCTCAGCTTGAAAACTATCTTTAAATATTTGTTCAAATCTTGTTGCAATCTGATATTCATCAGTAATAAAACGAGGCCAAAATGTAGGCTGTCCTGTCGAACCTGAAGATACCGCTATGAAATCGCAACTTTCTATTTTTCCCCTACGGCAGCGATCGCCTAAAGGATAAGCTCCAATATAATTATGTTTATCAATTAAAGGTAAAGCCTGAAAGTCCTCAATAGTTTTAATATTTTCAGGATTTATATTCTGTTCTTGCAGGAATTGTTTATAGGCAGGAATTGTATTGCTTACTTCGTGAAATAAATTGATTATTGCTTGTTCTGAATTAGTATTTAGAGATTTTTCTAGCTTGTTTTCTAAAGGAGTTAAAAACTCTTGCCAAGATTCAAGTAATCGTGTTTGTTGACTATTTTCTATCATCATATTAAAGAATTTCCTCTTTAATCCTACCCATAAAATTTAGTAGAGAAGTAGGCAAAAAGTTTCGCCGTTGTCGAAATTGTCCATCAATCAGCTAAAAACCTTGCAATTTCAAATGTGGCACTGGTCCAGCGTTTTTCGTTAGACTCTTCTGAAAGCAAATCAACTCATGAATATCTCAACACGCTTACATATCCTCACGACTGGCGCAATCGTTGGTGGAACTTTTTCAGCCCTACTTGCTCAGCCGGTATCCACTCAAATTGCTTTTGCTACTACACCATCGCCCCTCAGCCAAACGACGATTATTGCTCAATCTTCTGCCAACATTATTGACGCACTCTCCGATGCCGATAATTTTAATACCTTGGTACAGGCGCTAGAGACAGCTGGCCTCTCCAACGCCGTCGCCGATCCACGCAGAGGGCCCCTTACCATATTCGCCCCCACAGATACAGCTTTTGAAACTCTGCCTGATGGTGCTTTGGAGGCGCTGCTAGAGCCTGATAATCGGGAACTTTTGCTAGATATCTTGACTTACCACGCTGTTTCAGGAGCGGCTATTCCTGCGGCGGAAGTTACTTCAGGTGATGTTCCCACACTCTCTGAAGATGAGCTATCTATCGAGTTAGTGGGAGAGACCGTCATGGTAGATGACGCTACTGTTGTTCAGCCCGACATTCAGGCAGTTAACGGCATTATCCACGGTATTGACGCTATCCTAATTCCAAATTCTGCCAGCGCTGAGTTTCAGGCCCTATTACAGCCTGCTGCCTCCGCCAGCACAACATATCCATAATTATTGCTAGTTGCAATGTTGGGGATAATAAGTTCGCGATTGCGGTTCAAGGTGGTCTGCCAGGAAACCCCAGTTTCAAATAAAGACTTCTGCTTCATAGATATTCATTGGAATCCATAAGTTCTATTGGGGGGTTAACCCCCCAAACCCCCCACTGGTGCGCTACGCCCGCCCCAGACCCCCAGCGAAGTGTTAACTCATATAGTTGCAAAAAGTTACTAAAGCTTTTACATGAGAAAATA
>JBCCYD010000378.1:0-6116 GCA_039190385.1 Cyanobacteria bacterium P01_F01_bin.143
AAGAGATTACTCAAATTTTTAAGTCCTTTTCTTTGTTTTGTTTCGTGAGGTTATATAAATGGCATCAACCGATCAAGTAAAACAGTATCTTGCTTGTTGGTTTCAATTGGGCAAGAAGTTGGTTGTTGATAATGGTAGTGAAATATTATGTCCAGAAACAGTAGTAATCAATAACCGATATTCGTCAGAATTTGAAGACTGTTGGCAAAAGGTACTAGCTAGGGGAGGAGCCAATTGCTACTTAGAAGGAGTAGAACCAACGATCGATCTTTTGTTCTCTTCTAGGTGGGATATTGCTTCTTGTGCCAAATGTCAAATGCCGGTTCCGCAATTAGAGTTGGGTTTAAGATCTTGTCCAGCATGCCCTTGTGTTGATCTGCCTTTCTGGCCAAATTTTGATCTGCCCATACCTCGTTGTCCAATAGATAATCAATCTCATCTCAAGAGAATTAAGGCAAGCTTGATCATTGACCATTAAACATTAAACATTGAACAATTAGCCATTAGCCATTAGCTATTAGCTATTGCCAATTGCCGATTAGGACGAAAGAAGACCAATAATAAGGATGTTGATATTGGGGATCTTTGAGAAGTGATATTTGGGCTTTGCGGAGAGCCTCTGCTTTGGGAAAATTATGCTCACTCAGAAGTCGATAAAATTCGGTAACTAAATTAATTGTTGAGCGATCGCGTATTGACCAAAGTGTTGCGATGGTACTCTTTGCTCCAGAACAGATAGCAATTCTGGTTAAATGAGGAATTATTGGTAAATTAGGCTCTTCTTCGGTTAGGGCGCAAGCAGTTAACACTAATAATTCGATCGCTGAATTGACAGTATTTTTTTCCCTTAACTTACGCCAATGATTAAAATTTAAGCGATCGCGCCAAGTTAGCACAAAAGTATCTTCTAGATGAGAACTTAATTGAATATGAGTCGCTAAATGTAATATCGGCGATGCCATATTATCTAGTTCTGCGCCAAAAGATTGATTAGTAAATTCTTCATCTACTAAAACATGCTTGGGGTTCATTTGAGATATTTGTTCAATTTCCTGCATCACATTTGGCAAAGCAGAAAAACCCTGTCTCGCTTTAGTTAATCCTCCTAGTAAGAGGCTAAAATCGTTTCTATTTAAATTTTTAGGTTGCAGGAACTGTAATCCTGGAACAAAAGCGATATTATATTTTTCAATTAGATATTGATTGCCATCATGAAGTGCCGCGATCGGTAAATGACGAAGAAAACCGTCAGGAATAAAAATCAAAGTTGTTATTTTATTGGCTTGTAAGATCTCTTCTACGGGAAGAATTAACCAATTGTAAAGCTTTTGAACAGAAGGTAAGAGATCAGAATCAGGAAAAACAGGATCTAGATATTGACAAATTTCTTGAAATATTTTTTGTTGACTATTTTTATCAAGTTCAGTTCTGTGATATTGTAGCGGTTGCTCTCCGACAGAGACAATTACCTCCAGACTATTATCTAAAACCATCAGATAAATTACTGCCGCCGAAGGGTCGATCTCATTAATGCTTTGTTGATCAGCATCTACATAATTCAGAGGAAGCAGCTCTTCTAGTTCCTCTTTTCTTAGATCTTCGATCGCGATACGAGATTCTTCGAGACGGACTTGCTTTTCACTATCATCAAGGCTATCAATATCATGAAGTAATAACTCAACTAATTGACGATAAAAAGGCTCAATCTGTTGAGTAAAAGAAAATTCTAAATCAGTATTCACAGAAGCAAAATCTTGTTACAAATACTTTAACTCAGTGATTACGGAATGCGCTGAGCACAGACTCCGTCATTTTTGAGCGGGAGACCGCTTACCGTTGCTAACTAATAAATTAATAATCCAAAATGGACTTACTGATAAAGTCTAACTATTTTTTGGTGAACTTACCATAAAACATGATGTAATTACTTAAGTATAATCTTTGGCAAAAAAAAAGACCGCTATTGAATAAATCAAGAGCAGCCCCACAAACACACACACTTTAGTTAAGGAAAAATAATAAGTTCAAATAAAAAATAATTTATCAGTTCGAGAAACTTAGTCGTTTTCTATATCTCTAATATACGTTGATTCACTATGCTGTAGGTATAGTTGAGATAAAGTTTAGTGGCTTTTGAGTTAATTTACCATGAAGCATGAGGTAATTACTTAAGTACGTCTTCAGTAAAAAAAAGACCGCTGTTGAATAAATCAAGAGCAGTCTCAATGAAAGTAAGTTTCGGGTAATAGTTCAATCAAGTTAAGAGGAGATTTAATAGTTATTAGGTATCTAACTTATTTACTAAAGTACAAGTGAACTTTTTTCGGGTATAAATCTAATATAAGTAAATTCATAACGTTTAAGGTTTCAAAACAGTAAAGTTATGAGGTATATTGATGAAGTTTTCAATAAAGCTCACTAAACTCACTTCGCTATCAATGACTGCACAAGGATAAGTTGATTGACTATCTACTGTTTACGAAAAAAGCATGATTCCTAGAAGATACGAGAGATTGAAAGAAGTTTTAAGCAAAAGACAACCAGATTTAACGGTTGTGACAGAGGATGTCCATAAGTCACATAATTTATCAGCGATTATCCGAACTTGTGATGCGGTGGGAGTGTTTGAGGTGCATGGAGTAAACGATAATAGTAAAGTTCCCACTTATTCTCAGGTTGCTAAAGGAAGTGAAAAATGGGTGCAACTTCATACCCATAATCATATTAAAACTGCGATCGCCAATCTTCAAGAATCAGGTTTCAAAATTTATGCTGCTCATCTAAGCGAAGAAGCCATGGATTATCGTGAGATTGATTATACTCTTCCTACAGCGATTCTTTTGGGTGCAGAAAAACATGGGGTTAGTGATTTAGCTGCCGAGTTGGTAGATGGTCATATCATTATTCCGATGATGGGAATGGTGCAATCTCTTAATGTATCTGTTGCGGCAGCAGTTATTTTATTTGAAGCACAACGACAAAGATTAGCTGCCCAAATGTACGATCGCGCCAGCCTAGATTCTGAAACGTTTAATCGCATAATTTTTGAATGGGGTTATCCGGAACTTGCAGCTATGTACATTCGTCAGGGAAAGGCATATCCGTCTTTAGATGAATTTGGAGACATTGAACATTGAACATTGAACATTGAACATTAAACATTAAACATTGAGCATTTCAAGTATTGTCTCATTTTGAGAATATTAAATAATACTTAAAAAAAAGGTCATCAGTCACAATTTGTGGCGTCATTAAAGTATTCAAAGAAAATAAAAAAAATTATCAATATTATGAGCGATCGCAGACAAGAAGCCTTTGAGGTTCGCACTGAAGCCGCAGAATTAGCCAGAAGTAGGGAACATCCTGTCCATAAAGCCAATGGAGAGGAGCAAAAATATGCTGGCGACAAATATTTTATGTCTTTCACTAAAGGCTTACCCCACAATCCTGATACTGGACTACTGCAAGATCCACAGGATTTTGTCGAGTATCGACGAGCGATCGACGAAGGCTTAATCGATCCCTTTACTGAGCGAGTACGTCATGGTGCCAAGTATGAAGTATGCAAAGATACGAATAAAGTTGAAAAGATCGATTTTGACGCTAAAAAAAACGAAGAAAAAGCTAAATTAAGTAAAAACTTTAGACAATGGGAAGCTCCGACAGCAGGAGTTGCCTTTGACTTAGAAGGGCCAGATGCCCAGGCTGTGACAATGCCCCCCGCGCCACCCTTGATAGGTAAAGATGGCGAGGTTAACCCAGAATTAGTTTTGGAAATGGCAGAAGTCTATGAGTTAGCTATTGTTAGAGATAAGCCCTTTAACCTATTTGAAAAAACTAGTGATGATGAGGAAAAAGATGATGATGTTAAAAAGTCAATAAACTATATTAAAGAGTCAATAGATAGACTTAATGCACTTCCTTATGCCAAAAAACAAACGGGAAGACCTCGTAAAGTAGATTCGACAGGAAAACTTGATTTTCAAACCGTATTTCGGGGTTCTTCTCCAGGAGTAGAAGTTGGGCCTTATCTTTCGCAGTTTCTGTTGATTGGGAATAATGATCTTAATGGTGGGGGTAGCGTTGCTGAAGGACAAATCACCTATGGTGTATTGAAAATCGATCAAAGAGTTCCTGTTGCAACAATAGGCAAAGATTTCATGACTGAGATAGGAACTTACGTCAAAGTTCAGCGTGGTCTTAACCCAGATGAATTTACTGACGATAAAGATAAACAAACTTATGTAGATAAGAATGGAAAAATTACATCAGAGCGACCTGCTCGTCGCTTCATTACAACACCTCGCGATTTAGCAACCTATGTTCATTTTGATGCCCTTTATGAAGCTTATCTCAATGCTTGCATCATTCTTTTGGGCATGAAAACACCATTCGATCCTGCTTTCGATCATCTTTCTGGAGTTGGGGTCGCCGCAGGCGATATCAAAACTCGTCGTCATGCTGGTGGTTTTGCTCTTTATGGTGGACCTCATATTCTTAATTTAGTCACAGAAGTTTCTACAAGAGCTTTAAAAGCAGTACGTTTCCAGAAGTTCAACAATCATATTCGCTTACGTCCAGAAGCCTTGGCAGCAAGACTTGAGCTTGTGAGAGAGCCATCTGATCAGGCTAAAGCTTTGACGCCACCTGCCCTAACTAAAAATATGGAAAAGTTCAAGGCAGAGTTAACTAGTACTTTAGAAGTTATTAAAAAAGGTCAAGGAAAAGGTACTTATTTTTTGCCAATGGCCTTTGCTGAAGGTTCACCTATGCATCCAGCTTATGGTGCTGGACATGCTACTGTTGCTGGAGCATGCGTAACTATTCTCAAAGCATTTTTTGATACCAGTGCAGTATTAGTTAAAGCTAAAAAAGATGGAAAAGTTGCATTCAAACGTTTTGAAACTGGGGATGATCCAATTGCTTTTCGTGCGCCAGATATTCCAAAAGGTAAAGTAGTATCAACAAAATGTGATCTTGATGCTGGACTACCTGATAAAAACGACCCACATAAATTCTTAACCCTAGAAGGAGAATTGAACAAATTAGCGGCCAATATGTCCATTGGTCGTGATATGGCAGGAGTTCACTATTTTAGTGATTACTACGATAGTCTTCGCATGGGTGAGAAAATTGCGATCGGCATTTTAGAAGAACAGGCATTGACCTATTCAACAGATCCATTTGTCCTATCTGTCCCTACTTTTGATGGTGATGTCGTAAGAATTGGCCGTCGTTAATATATCTCCAATATCTTGAGATGATTCTGGTTCGCGATTATAGTTCTTTGGCGATCGCATTGAGCGAGTCGCGAACCACTATTATTTTTCCTCACTATCACAATCTTGCGAACCAGGTGATTGAATTAAGATTAATTAGCTAAGGATTTAAGTAAACTTGGTTCGCGATCGGGTAAATTATTCAATAAATCTTGCCAATTTGTATGACTTTCTAGAGCTTGAATAACCTCTGGCAAAGGCTCGGAAAATATCTGCTGACAATCTACTTCTTCAGGAAAATTCAATTGGAAAGCTAACTTTTCTTGAGGTGGGATAAATTGGGCATCAACTCCTGTTTTGTTTCCTCTAGGATCGATACGATACCAGCCATAGTTGGGTAAATAAACAGCATTTAATCCATGCAAAGAATAGGGTGCTCCATCATCATAGATACTTAATCTTTGGTAACATAAACCCGCAGGAATTGAGTTAGCTCTGAGTAACGCAGTTAGTAAATGACTTTTAGCATAGCAATAACCTGTTTTATGTTTTAACACTTGTGAAGCACGACAAGTAACAGGATTCATTTTGTAATCGCAACTATGATAAATCTCATCTCTTACCCATTCAAAGCAAGCTTTTGCCGTGGCTTCTACAGTAGTTTTTCCTTGGGATAAATTTTTTGCTAATTTTAAAATGCCAGGATTTTGCCAATCAATAATTTCCGTGGCTTGTAAATATTTTTCCATTATTTATAAATCTATGCTTTACCCATAAGTCTCTAAAGAAAGATGGGAAGAAGGATGTAGCCGTTTCCAAGTAGAAGCAATATCATGCAATCGTGACAGTCCTCGCCAAAGAGTTTTAACTCCAGGAAAACCATCATGTTTACGAGCT
>JBCCYD010000379.1:0-6108 GCA_039190385.1 Cyanobacteria bacterium P01_F01_bin.143
GTTTGAAAAGCTTCTTTTGTATTACCTAAGGTGCTATAGGGATCCGCAAAGTAGTGCGTATAGGCCATAACAACTAAGATTAGCAAACAGAAACATAGACCGCTAAAAGTTTTTTTGGTAAGGTTATATTTAGTTTCTAGGCTCATTAAATCCGCAAATGAACCTGCCAGAAGCGCGAGTGATAATTGGATAAGCTCTCCATGAGAGGTTGTTTTTTGACAAATATTTAACAGACTTAGATTTTCTGATTCATTTATTAACCATCCTTGAAAAAGTAGTGGAATCATGGCAGAGATTACGATAAACCATAGCCAATCAGAAATTCGCTCAAAGAAGGCAAGAATTAAATCTTTTACTTTAAGCATAGTAACTGTTGTAGATGATTTTGTTCTCTTTATTTGTTTTATTTGTGACAAAATAACCTAAAAATTGTTATGTAAATCATAAATTGACGACTATAGTTACCTTTATCTGTGGTGTTTCACAAGAATTATAAGAATAGTCTCAATAATCACTTTAAATCAGATTAGCGCATCATACATGCTAATAAAATTTTTCTTAACATATTTAAATGTAGTTTAGGAGATAGCGATGTCGGTTAAGTATGAATTGATTATTTATTGGAGTGAGTCTGACTCAGCTTTCATCGTGGAAGTTCCTGAATTGCCTGGATGTATGGCAGATGGTCAAACTTATATTGAAGCAGTGAAGAATGTAGAGATTGTTATTCAAGAATGGATTGAAACAGCTCAAGAATTGGGACGAGCTATTCCTAAGCCTAAAGGCCGTTTACTTTATGCTTAGTCTAATTACTCTAATAATTAAATGATCTCGGACTTCGTCGATGACCAATTGAATTTCGCTTTCTGGGTCGTCACCAAGGAATTCAATGTATTCCTGAAAAGCTTTGAGAATAGCTTTTTTTAGAGTAGCTTTGTCTAAGATATCCATAAATAAAATTATAAACTCAGTTCCGAATACGCGATCTCATTTGGGAGTGCTCAATCCACTAAACTAAAGTAAATAACTCTTTATTGAACAGCGATCGCGCAAATGTCAGAGATTCAACCGACTCCCAGACAAAAATTAATTCAGAAAATAATCAAATACGGTGGGTTTTCTGGGACTGGAATTGGAGGGGCTGCAATTCTTGGTTTTTTGCTCCAAGGTCAATTTAAAGCAGCCGCTATATCTGTTTTGTTAACAGTTGCCGTGACAGGAATTGCGATCGCGTATAAATTCGTCTCAGGAGTCACCAACCGAGTTTTCGACAAAATTGAAGAAGAACTAGATAACCTAGAAGAACCTATCGCTCAATGGATTGTCAATTTGCCAAAACGATTTTTTACTTGGATTTGGTGCGGCAAGACCAACTCCCAATTCCAAAATCAATGTTATGAGAGTTTAATTGATACCTTTCGGGAATTAAAAATAGAAGGATTCCGAATTGGCTTGCCAGTGTTGGACTTAGAAAATGTTTTTGTCTCCCTACAAGTTGCACCAGAAATTCCAGAAAAAGCAACTGGTTCGATGATTCGCAGACAAGACAAAACAGGCAATCAAGAAATTTGGAACTTTTTAAACCAAAGCACCAAGAAAGAATTTCAAGCCTTTCGCCGTTTAGCGGTTATTGGGCCGCCTGGCTCAGGAAAAACTACATTACTGAAACATTTGACTCTAATTTATGCCAAAAAGCAAAGCAAAGTTTACAATGCCCCCAAATTAATCCCCATACTTCTATATTTGCGGGATATTCGGCAGCTAATTGTTACGGAACCACGACCAAATTTGCCCCAACTGATTCGGCAACATATTCAGAGCTTACCTGCTACTGAGCGACTCAATCCTCCTGCTAATTGGATTGAAGATAAGTTGAAAATGGGTAAATTTTTGGTGATGTTGGATGGACTGGATGAGGTTGCTGATTTCCAAGAACGAACCCAGGTTAGTCAATGGGTTAATCAGCAGATACAGAACTATCGCAAAAATTTGTTTATTCTGACTTCTCGTCCTCACGGTTATCGCAGCGCTCCTGTAGAGCAAGTAGGAACAGTTCTTGAAGCTTTACCTTTCAACTCTGGGCAGGTCAAGCAATTTATCCAGAGCTGGTATTTGCAAACCGAGATTATGAGTCGAGCAGGCAGGGATACACCAGCAGTAAGAGCTGAAGCGAGTGGTAATGCTGAGGATTTGATTAAGCGCATTATGGATAATCGGGCGATCGCAGATATGGCAAAGAATCCTCTTTTGGTAACTATGATTGCTACTGTTCACTATTGCGGTAGTGCTTTGCCCGGTCGTCGGGTAGAGCTTTACCAACGAATTTGTGATTTACTTTTGGGTTCACGACAGGAAGCGAAGAAGATTAAAACATCATTGACGGGAGAACAAAATAAGTCTGTGTTGCAGGTTTTGGCATTGGCTTTGATGCAGCTGAAAATTCGCGAATTCAAACCAATTCAAGGAGAAGAACTGATTGCAGAAGAACTTCAAAGAGTAGCAGGTGGAGCATTAACTCCAGCTCAATTTCTCAAGCAGATTAAGGAAGTTAGCGGGTTATTAGTGGAAAGAGAATTAGGCGTTTATGAATTTGCTCATTTGAGTTTCCAGGAATATTTAGCAGCGGCTCAGGTAAAGGAATTGCAGCAAGATAATATTTTGACTAAGAATATTCAAGATCCTTGGTGGGCAGAAACAATTCGTCTTTATGCTGCCCAGAGTGATGCTAGTAAATTGATTAATGTTGCACTGGAGGAAATTACTATAACAGCTTTAAAACTAGCCCTTGATTGTCAGGAAGAAGCATTAAGAATTCAACCAGAAGTTCGTCAACAGCTAACAGAGAAGTTGGACAAAGGTTTAGAATCTTCCGAGCTAGAGGTTTTTGAATTGGCAGCAGAAGTTAAACTAGCAAAGCGTCTGAGTCGTTTCTTCCGCATTAATGAAGAGCAGGCAATTGATACTAGTAATCTTACCTGGGCAGAATATCAGTTGTTTGTTAATGAGCTAGGAAAATCAGAACTAGAGTTTCCAGGTATCAAAGCAAAACAGCCAGCGATTATTGAAGATTGGCAAGATGCTCTTGATTTTTGTGAATGGTTGAGTGAAAAATCTAATTTAATAGCAAATTTACTATCTGAAGATAAGCATTACTATAGAATACCTAAACAAGCTGAGATAGAGAAGTATTTAGGCTCAGAAGCTCGAAGGCTAAAGTGCTGGGCTTTTGGAGCAGATACTGTAGGAAAACAGGATCTTCGATTAGTTCAGACGAAAACTCCTAATATATTTGGATTTAAGGTGATTACTGTAAATAGTCAGGGAAAAGAAATTCGGAGTCAACTTTGCTGCGCTAAATATTTCACTGAAGAATTAGGTAATCGTATTAATTTAGATATGGTAGCTATCCCAGGTGGTAAATTTCTGATGGGAACGGACAACCAGGAAATAGAAAGACTTTTTAAAAAATTTCGTTGGGAAGGATTCAGAAGAGAAAAACCACAACATGAGGTAATTGTTCAGCCTTTCTCTATGGGGAAATATCCTATTACCCAAGCACAGTATCAAAAAGTGATGGGGGAAAGTCATTCCTACTTCAAAGGCGATGATCGACCGGTAGAACAAGTTTCTTGGGATAAGGCAAAAGAGTTTTGCCGTAAATTATCGCAACTGACAGGAAAAGAATATCGATTACCGACTGAAGCAGAATGGGAATATGCTTGTAGGTCAGTTATCAGTCCTAAAGGATACCGCTCCGCATATTATCAGTCATCAGTTAACAGTCAAGAATGGAATGATAAATATCATCAGCCGTTTCATTTTGGAGAAACGATAACTAGTAATTTAGCTAATTATGATACCAGTAATACCTATGCTAATGAACCGAAAGGAGAGTATCGAGGAAGAACTACACCAGTCGGAATTTTTCCTCCTAACGCCTTTGGCTTATATGATATGCATGGCAACGTTTGGGAATGGTGTGAAGATGATTGGCATGGGAGTTATCAAAATGCACCAAAAGATGGTACTGCTTGGTTAGAAGATGTACACAGCAATAGAATCTCAGCTGGACAATTCAGCTTGAAAAAAATGAGTCGAAACCTGATTGATAGATTATTAAAACGAGAATCATTATCAAAAAATAGTAACATAAAAGTAGTGCGCGGTGGTTCTTGGTTCCTCGATCCTGACAACTGCCGTTCTGCGTCCCGCACCTACTTTTCGCGCGATTCCCGCTCCTACTCTCTCGGTTTTCGTGTTGTGTGCGTCGCCCCGAGGACTACATAACACTTTACCCTTTTTCCCTCTTTCCCTCCAAGCACAAAAAACTTTTTATACCACAAATTAAATACATAAATAATACAAGTGAAAGAATTACCAATTATTCAAAAAACCTACGATTTGATTAAATGGTATATTCCAATTTTGAATCGTTTGCCCAAAGATCATCGTTTTGCTTTAGGAGACCGAATTGTCAATCATCTATACGAACTATTAGAAGAATTGATCCAAACACGATATGCTAGCGAAAAACTAACTCGTCTTCAGTCACTTAATATTTAGCTCAATATTTTACGTTATCAAACCCGTCTATTGTACGATTTTCAATTAATTTCTGCTCAAAGATATAAATATGTTAATGAGCAATTAAACAGTATTGGCAGAGATTTGGGTGGCTGGATTAAACAACAGCAAAAACAATGAAACGCTACGGTAATCTTTGGCATCAGATCATTGACTGGTCAAACCTCTTATTAGCAGCTTGTCAAGCGCAAAAAGGTAAGCGTTTTCGCGATAATGTTCTGGCTTTTAACTATAATTTAGAGCAAGAATTATTTAAGCTTTCCTCAGAACTAGAATCGCAAACCTATAGGCCAGGTTCTTATAAAAGTTTCAGGATTTATGATCCCAAACCGAGATTAATTTCTGCGGCTCCCTATCGCGACAGAGTAGTTCATCATGCGCTTTGTAATGTCATTGTTCCCTTAGTTGAGAAATCTTTTATTCACGATAGTTATGCTAATCGTATTGGTTATGGTACTCATCGCGCGCTAACACGTTTTATAGAATTTGCACGTTCTAGTCGCTATGTTTTACAATGCGATATTCGTAAATATTTTCCTAGCATCGACCATGAAATTTTAAAACAAATTATTCGTCGTAAAATAAAATGTCAAGAGACTTTATGGCTAATCGATACTATTATTGACGGCAGTAATCCTCAAGAACCTGTCATCGAATATTTTCCAGGAGATGAGTTATTAACTCCTATTTTACGTCGTCATGGTTTGCCAATTGGAAATCTAACGAGTCAGTTTTTTGCTAATTGGTATCTTAATGATTTTGATCATTTTGTCAAAGAAAAATTACGAGCTAAAAAATATTTACGCTACGTCGATGACTTTATGTTATTAGGTGATGATTGGGAGTTTTTAGCTGAGGCTCGAAGAGAAATTGAAGAATATTTAGTGACATTACGCTTAATAATTCATCCGATTAAAAGTCAATTATTTGAAACTCGTCACGGAGTTAATTTTGTTGGCTTTCGAGTATTACCAGATCGGGTAAGAGTTCGTAATGATAATTTAAGAAGAGCAAGAAAAAGACTTAAGCAATTACAAGCTCAATATTCTTGTGGAGAAGTTTCGGTACAAAAAATAGTTGAGAGACTACAAAGTTGGGAAGCTCATCTCAAGCATGGAGACACCTATCCACTACGAAAAGATATTTTTAGTCGCTACAGCTTCGCTCGTTTATCCTAAATTAGGAAAAGTTAATTTTATTATCAAACTGTTTACTGATTACTGTTTACTGTAAAAGTTGGGACAGGCAATTTAAAGCGGTGGTTCTTGGAACAACAATCCTAACAACTGCCGTTCAGCGTACCGCAACAACTATACGCGCGATAACCGCAACAACAATATCGGTTTTCGTGTTGTGTGCGTCGCCCCGAGCACTCTTTGCTGCCCAGGGCTACCTCACACTTTTGTGGCAGCATAAAGTAAGGATTTGAGGACGGAATCATTCCACCCAGCTTGTTTGCGTAATCCTTTGATTGACTGTCGTTTTTTCTGAACAGTCCTCAGCATATTCAGAGCAAGATGTTTA
>JBCCYD010000380.1:0-6102 GCA_039190385.1 Cyanobacteria bacterium P01_F01_bin.143
CTCCTTGAAAATCCTGTTCTAAAATGTTTTTTAGTGTTTTTAATGCTCTAACTGAATTAGGAGTATTCCCCGCAACGTAAAGTTTCAAAACATAAGTTTTTCTAAATTTGTTCATAATATTCAATAATAAATAAATTTTAATCTACTTTAAACAATAAATCTAAAGGAATATCTTTTCCTGGAATTGAACGACGATACATTTCACAGAGATGAGCAATAATATCTATTAATGCTAGGCGATAATCAAGTAGTATTTCGTCGCTTCTGCCTTCGAGCTTAAGCTGCTGGGCAAACTCATCCATCAACTCCATATGTATTTCTAAAATTTTGGGAACTGAAAAATCCAGGAAAAAAGCTTGATTCACAAATTTATCTATTAGTTGATTTATTTGGGGATCTTCATCGAAATAACGCAGAATTATCTGTCGATATTCCGTTTTTAAATCTTGAGCTATTTGTTTTTGCTCTGATTCTGTGGCGTTACGATAAAAATCTTGGGGATCTCTTTTATAATAAACTCCTAAATATCCTAGCCTTTCCTTGAGTTTTTGGGCTAATCTGCGCTGCTGTAGGACAAGAAAGTCTTGATTGGGATGTTCCGATTTTAATTTTACTTGCTGTTCTCGATCTGCCAAAGAACAGCTAGGGGATAGATTAAGGAATTTCTTAATTGTTCTTTTGATACAAGAATCAATTTCTTCTATATTCTCTAAATGTAATGTTACTTCGGCATTTTGAGGATCTAGATGTAGTTCTCCATAGTCTTTTGACTTGATTGAATCAGAGAGTTCACCGTTAATGATGGTTGTCGGTAGTAAAATTCCTGTTCCTCTTAGTTGATCCAAAAGAGCATCATTGCTATTGCTATTGACAAAGACAAAACAATCAATTTTTTCGAGATTCTCAGCCACAAATTTTAGTAATTGCTCTGATTCATTGATTAATTTAAGATGATAGCATTCTCGACTCAATAACTTGACAATTATTGAGGTTATATTTTGATCGGGTGAGAACAGAGCTACATAGAGCTGACTGGACGAACAGCGATCGCTGAGATTGACGTGATCTTGATTGTCTGACATTGATGGAAAACCAAATAAGGTTCTTTTCTTCTCCCAACAGAAAATTAATTTCGTGTTACTTATAGAAAGTTAACATTTATTGAGACAAGATGAAAATTGTTAAGCTTCAACTGAGAGTATTTAAATACTAACTTTTGTCGTACATTGCCTCAATTTAATCTTAATTTTTATCTTTGTTTTGCTTATATTTTGGTTTTTATATGTCAAGATTAGATTCTTGAGACGAAGAGGGAAGATGATCGCGATGCTGATTGAAGGAAAAAAATACACCTACCGTCAACTGATGGCAGAAACTGGCTTATCCCGAAGCACGCTCCATCGCAGAATTAAAGCGCTAAGAGATTCTAATGTACCTATTACTTTGGGGGCGATCGCGAAGTTCCCTACTAATTGGGCGTTTCATGATGAAGAAGGGAATTATTATTCCTCGAAGACTGATTACGCGATCGCGAAACAAATTCCCTATTATAAAATGTTTCAAAATTCAGCTTCTGATGCCAAAGAGTCAAATAAGAAATGAATCATTACGGCCGTTCGCCCCTACAATTCGCCTAACAGCTGTAAGACTTCATCTTCCGAGAAAGACCGTTTTTGCTCAATAGAAATATTCTTGATTGTTTCGCGAAATTCTTGATATTTTGTTTTCGGTAATGATTGTTGTAATTTCTTTTCAAACAAATATTGAAAATTGCTAGCCCCGCTAAACTTACCAAACCAAATTTCTGGTTCTCCATAGGGAAATAGATAATAGGTATCGCGATCGCGCAACAAAGAATCTACATGAATTCCCGTTTCACAGCGCAAGGTTTCAGTCGCATAGGGCGCATGGGCATAAAATCCATTACGATTCAAATAATTAACAACTTCAGCAAAAGCATCGTAGTTAATCCCTTCAACTTGCCAACCATAGCGCAACTTCAACCCATTCAATACCTGTTCGATCGCAACATTGCCTGCTCTTTCCCCAATCCCACCAAAGGTTCCTGAAATTCCCTTTGCCCCAGCCAAAATAGCTTGAATCGTATTTTCCAAAGCCAAACCGCGATCATTATGAAAATGAACAGCTAAAGGAGTTTTATTTCCTGTAAGTTCAATCAGATCACGAAGCCAAAATTTAGTATTTTCAGGCGTTAAAATTCCTACTGTGTCGCAAAGTAAAAAATGCTCAAGATAAGGCTGAAATTTAGTGATGCATTCAACTAGGAAATCGCGATCAGCACGGCTGGCGTCTTCTGCGGCGAAACAAATTTTTAAACCCTGAGCCGTCGCATATTGCAAATGTGCGAGAACTTTATCCAACATTCTCTGACGTACTTGAGCTAATGCTTGGGGATTAATCTGTGATGCCAAAATTTGCTCACGAAATTCTGGATCTCGCAGCCACAAAAGGCGATCGCTGACAGCATTAAAAAGGATAATCGTCCCGACCCCACATTGAAGTGACTCGTCAATATAATTTTCTCCCATCATGGTTGAGGCCACAAGAGATTGCCTCAATCCCTGGTCAATTAAACTTGTAACTAGTTCGGCTTCTGTATGATGAATCGCCGGCATTAATGCCAGATGATGGACTCCTGTTTTGACAATTAGATGAGCGAGCGTTTGTTTGATTTCTGTATCGAAAAAAATACCAACTTGCTGTTCCCCATCTCGTAAAGTTTCGTCAAAAATCGTTAGTTGGATCTTTTCCATCAAAAAAACATTAACTAAGACAATAATGCAACCTATCAAAACACATGAAAGCGTAGCATATCAAGTGCAGATTAGTTTACGATTACCTGTAAGCTATGAGCTATCAGCTTTTCTCGACAACTCAATTAGAAAAAATTCATGTCATGCGATCGCCAGTGGCACATTGAACGGAGCAAAAACATCCTTAGAGATCATCCCGAGATCAGACAGTATTTTGGTAACTATCCTCTATCTATCATTCCTATAATCGCTCTGGCCGCTCTGAATTGGTATATGGCTTGGCTGGTACAAGATTTATCTTGGTGGAAAATTGGTTTGCTTGCTTTGTTTATCGGGCAGTTTATTCTTCATTCTTTGTCTGTATTTGTCCATGAAGCGGCTCATAATTTGGTTTTAAAGGGAAAATTTGGTCGTGCTTTGACTCTATTTTTGATTGAGTTGGGTTCATTGTCTTTTGGCGAATCGTTAACCTACGTGGCGATTCATGGGAAATCTCATCATCGCTATCTCAATAATTATCAACAGGATTACGAATGGTTGGATAAAAAACAATCGCAGTTTCGCACAGAACATCCTTTTTGGCGGCTAGCAGAGGCGATTATTCATCTGTTCCCTGGCGGAGTTGCAATTACAGATCTCGCGATCGCGAAATTAATTCCTGCCGAGCCTCGCCCAATTAAATCGGCCTATACTTCTAAGCTTTTGCATGTATTTCTCATCTTTACCAGCTTGTCTTCCTATGTTTTGGCTTGGTATTTTTTGAGCCCAAAAGCTGCTTTATATTTGTTTTGGAGTGTCACTTTAATGGCCAGTAACTGGGGTGTAACCTTCCGAGGGCAATCGATCGCGGAACATCATATTTATCAAACAGGTAAAACTTACTCTACTTATCACTGGACAAACATTCCTTTCTTTAATACGGGCTATCACGATGAACATCATACGTTTGCCAATGTAGCTTGGATCCATTTGCCGAAAATCAAAAAAATTGCCCCTGAATATTTTACAAACGATAATCCCTATTCCTATTTTTATCTTTGGTGGTTATGGGCCAAATCTCTTTTCACTCCTGCTCGTTACAACCGTTATGATCATGAGTGCTAATTGCTAATTGCTAATCGCTAATGGCTAATCAAAAAACTAACTCGATTGATGTAACTGACAATAATAATATTGTAGTTACTCCAAAAAAAACTCAATATACATTAGAAAAATTGTTAGCAGATGTGAAAAGTGAAGACTTTTCCGGAGAATATGACTGGGGAGAAGCAGTAGGGGAGGAAATTTGGTGACAAAAATGTAGGGACGAACGGCTGTTCGCCCTTACAGTATCCTATGTTTTTTTATTAGCTCCTCATTGCTAAAGATGTACAGATTGTAAATTTTTGTGAACCTAAATGGCTTTTTATTAATTAAAAGTTAAAAATTATTTGACGAAAATCTTGAGGTAAATGAAGGCAGAATTTAGCATGCTCCCACAAAATTTCGACGAAAAGGCAAAATTTGTTTGGTTAAGGTAGATTCGCAACTATTCCTTTAGCTTTATTTTGGTCAAGATGACAGCGTTAACACAACGATCGCGAAAAGGTAAAAAATCTATCGTCTCAAGAAACCAACTAATCCTCATGCCTGTCGATTCCCTCACCATAGAGGAAGAGAGCATGCGCTTTTCTTTGGAAAGAAAAGTTGAAAGGGCATTTTATGAAGCAGGCAAAGCCTTAAAAGGATTACGCGATCGCAGGCTGTATCGTTCAACCCATGTCACCTTTGAAGAATATTGTCGCGATCGCTTTGATTTTACTCGTCGTCGTCCTTACCAACTAATTGAAGCTGCCCAAATCTATGATAATCTCCTCAAACAATCGGACTCTATAGAACAGGTCTTGCCCACAAGAGAAGGACAAGTCAGACCTTTAAGTGAACTCAAAGTTGAAGAACAACCTATCGCCTGGGAAACGGCTGTGGAATTGGCTGGGGGAAAAGTCCCCACAGGTCGTATTGTCAAAGATGTCGTGAAACAGATGCAAGATAATAACCCCAAACCTATCTCCTTTCGTGTGGGAGAGGTTTGCCAAATTATTACTAAAGACAACCCTGCTGTCCGAGGGAAAGGTAGCTGTTGGTGTATCATCACCGATATCTATAAATTGAGTTGTCAAGTCAAGACTTGGAATGATCAATATATTTTGCGCTCAGAAAATCTCCAATCTTTGAGCTATTCAACCGAAGAATGTCAACAAGTACAGGCTATCTGCGATCGCATGAACCTAATTCATCAGACGGGAGATTTAGATGATGCGGCATTATGGGTTCTCAATGGTTTGGCGAAACTGAAGACTCCAAAGCTCAGCGATTTAGAGGAAAAACTGTTGAAACTTTTAGAACTTGAATATGCAGAATTGATAAAAAATAATCAATAATGAGTAATAGAGTTCACAATTAATTCATAATGGGCGAATGAGTGAGACAATAACTCAAGAATCTACTGAAGATCAAGTAGGATTCTTTCAAGATAAAAATCAAGAAAGTTCTTCTGTGAGACTAATGGGCTTTCTGTCTCTGACCGGAGCAATCATATTTGGTTTATTGACTGTGCTTCATGCAGGCAGTCATGGAGGCCAAACTGATAGCTCTAACGGACTCTACATAACTTTTGCTTTGTTGACGGCAGCTTTTGTGCCGAAAGCCACTCAGAAATTCGCTGAGAATAAAATTAAAAAATAAAATTATTTAGTACTTGAATCTATGCAATACAGAAGGTTTGGGCGAACCGAATTACAAATGCCAATATTCTCCTGTGGCGGCATGAGATATCAACATACATGGCAAGATATCCCAGCATCAGAAATTCCTGAAGCTAATCAACGTAATCTGGAAGCGACTATCATGCGATCGCTGGAACTGGGAATTAATCATATTGAAACGGCACGGGCTTATGGCACCTCGGAAGTGCAACTAGGAAAACTCTTACCCAAACTTCCTAGAGAAAAATTTATCATGCAAACGAAAGTCGGCCCGAATAAAAATCCCAAAGAGTTTCGTCGTCGCTTCAATCAATCTCTGAGGTTTTTGGGTTTAGAATATGTTGATTTACTAGGAATTCACGGCATCAATAACCAAGAAACCTTTGACGATACATTAAGATCTGGTGGTTGTTTAGGTGTTGCGCGTCAATTACAACGGGAAGGAAAAGTTCGTTTTGTGGGTTTTTCAACTCATGGAAGTACTGAAATTATTACCAAGGCCATTAATACAGGAGAATTTGATTATGTAAATCTCCATTGGTATTACATTAATCAAACAAATTGGCCAGCAATTGAGGCGGCAA
>JBCCYD010000381.1:0-6078 GCA_039190385.1 Cyanobacteria bacterium P01_F01_bin.143
GTCAATGGGGATGGACCCGCTGACCTGATTATTGGGGCCCCTAATGCAGATCCCAATGGCGACGGAGATCCTCTTACTGTTACAGCTATTGATACCACAGGGACATTGGGACTAGTTACCAATAACGGTGATGGCACCTTTGACTATGACCCCAATGGGCAATTTGAAACTCTCAATCCAGGGGAAACTGCTACCGATAGTTTTGTTTATCAAGTTACCGACACCGCAGGTAGTATTGATAGTGCCACAGTCACAATTAACATCAGCGGCATCGATGATGATCCCTCAATTGATGATAGTTTGCTTGGTGGAGCCGGTGATAACAATATTATGGGCGGTGATGGTGCTGAAACGCTCGCTGGTGGCGATGGCAATGATAGCGTCAATGGAGGCGCTGGGAATGATTCTCTTAATGGGAATCAGGGTGATGATGTTGTCATCGGTGGAGAGGGTAATGACACTCTTCGGGGCAATACGGGACGAGATGTTTTACAGGGTGGAAGCGGCGATGATTCGCTCAGTGGCAACAATGGGAATGATACTCTCGATGGTGGAACTGATAATGATACCCTCGTTGGAGGAGCAGATAATGACTTATTACTTGGGGATCTTGGTGATGATAGCCTCAATGGTCAAGATGATAATGATATGCTCATTGGTGGAGTGGGTAACGATACTCTCTTGGGCGGTAATGGCAAGGATACCTTAGAAGGAAGCAATGGCAATGACAGCCTCTTGGGGGGTAATGACAAAGATCTACTCGATGGTGGTGCCGGTGATGATACTCTCTTCGGTTAAAATCATGATGACCAACTTCATGGTCAAAATGGCGCAGATAGCCTCAACGGTGGTTTGGGGAACGATACTCTTGATGGTGGGGCAGACAATGATACTCTCAACGGCGGCATCAATGATGATCTGCTTAGGGGCCAAGATGATAATGACAGCTTGTTAGGTAGTAGCGGTAACGATACTCTTTTTGGGGGCAATGGCAATGATACCCTCATAGGGCAAGATGGCAATGATCATCTTAATGGTGGTGAGGGTGCCGATACTCTCAGTGGTGGCAATGGTAACGATGTCTTATTTGGTGGTACTGGTCTCGATAGTTTAACTGGAGGAGGAGGCAACGATCACTTTGCTCTAGTTTCTGGTAACACTGCTGACCAAGATATTATTACTGATTTCCAGGATGGTTTTGATCGCTTGTTACTCACTGGGGGCCTAGTCTTTGGCAATCTTACTATTAGTCAAAATGGCTCAGATACCGACATTATCGAAAATACTGCTAGTTCTGGCGCTCAAACTTTAGCTACTTTGACTGGTATAGACGCGACGAATATTAATGAAGCCGATTTTGTATAGAGTAATGCGCGATCGCGAAGCGCCTACCGTAGGTCTCACGAAGTGCCAGCTTTCGGCTGATCGCGCTTTAGATTCAATCAAATTGAATGAGTTGTGGAAATGCGATCTCGATCAGGAATATTCAAGCTAAATGCTGATTTGGCAAAATTAACTATTTGCAGTCCAATATCTTTTCTGGCTCTTAACCAGCAAATACTTCCCGGATATTCATCTTGATATTTATGGGCATATTGGATAACCAATTCTGTTTTGCCTACTCCTCCCATACCTGCAATGGCTGAAATGGCTACTGTTTGGTTTTGTTCTAATAACCCTTGGAGGTTAGCTAAATCCCCTTCGCGACCAACAAAATGTGGGCTAGCGACGAAGGGTAAATTATTGGGGTTATCTATTGTTGGGTCTGAGGATGTTAGATCAAGATTAATACTTATTCTATTGTCATTGTAATCCCCGCCAATACTCTCGTTGTAGTTACCATTTTTAAGATGTATATCTCTCTTTTCAAGTGTTTTTTGCTCATCTTCGTTATTCATCAGAGAAGCGATCTCTTCGAGATCCATGTACGGGGCGCTAAAATACTTTTCTTATACCTTTTATTGTAGTGGAAAATTACTTCTGTAGTTTTCGTGTTGAGAAATATCTACAAATACTATTGTATCCAAAATAAACTAATTTATTAAATTAATTACTAAAATGCAATCTTTTGTCACAAAAGAGTGGATTCGTTATCATCAGTGGCATACAATGCGATCGTCTTTGGAAATGCGATCGCTTATGACAAAAGAGGGAATTCACTTTAGAAAAACCTCGGCTAAGATCTACTACAGCCCTAGAACTTCAACAATCAACTCAAATGGCTACCACGAGTTCTTATTCGAGAACAAAAAATCCAGATAACCCAGGAACAATCTCTCGTCAGTGGCAATCTTTTTTTCTGATGCTAGGGATTGCCATGCTGATGTTCGGTGGTATTGGTTGGCGCTTAGTTTATCTACAACTAGAACAAGGTGATCTCAATACCATTAAAGCGGATGCTAATAGAACTCGTACTGTCCCCAAACCACCAGTTAGAGGAAATATCGTAGACCGTCGCGGTAAAATTCTCGCTACAACTCGTTTATCTCATTCGGCCTATCTCTGGCCCAAAGCCCAAAAACAAGAAAATTGGCCGCAAAATAGAGACATCTTAGCCAAAATATTGGGGATGCCCTCCCAAGATTTACAAAAGCGGGTTGAAACCGCAGGGATTAATTATCCTAGTTTGATTCCCATTGCCAGTAATTTATCCCCAGAGCAAATCACGGCCATTCAAGAATATCGAGAGCTGATTGAATGGGTAGAAGTTGATATTGGCAAAATACGTCATTATCCCGAAGGGGAAGTTGCATCTCATCTGCTCGGCTATACAGGAGAGCTAGATGCGGTAGAGTTGAAACGGAAAAAGAGTGATGGTTATCGTCTCGGGGATATAGCAGGCAAAATGGGAGTCGAAGCTTCCTATGAGCATCTATTGCGCGGGAAATGGGGCGGATTAAAGCTTGAAGTAGATGGGGCTGGGCGAATTATTAGCGTTTTAGGAGAAGATCCTCCTGGAGCGGGTCAAGACCTGAAGCTAACTCTTGATTTAGAAATTCAAAAAGCAGCAGAAACAGCCTTGGGAACTAGAAAAGGCGCGATCGTGGCCCTCAATCCCCAAGATGGCTCAGTATTGGCAATGGCGAGTTATCCTCGCTTCGACCCTAATATTTTTTCCTCACGGGTTACTCCTGATACCTGGCGCGAGCTGAAGAAAAAGGGTAATCCCTTTCTGAATATGGCTTTGCGGGGTTTTCCTCCTGCTTCTACTTTTAAAATTGTGACGGCGACGGCGGGCATGGAATCAGGGAAATATCCCCCTAATACTATTTTGGGAACCTATCCTGCTCTTAATGTGGGAGGTACGCTTTTTGGGGAATGGAATCGGCGGGGGTTTGGCCCCATGGGTTACGTTGGTGCCATGGCTTGGAGTAGTAATACTTTTCATGGTCAAATCGGGCGAGGAGTCGGCGGCAAAGAACTGATTAAATGGGCGCGCAACTATGGTTATGGCTCGAAAACAGGTATTGAGTTGCAAGGAGAAACTGCGGGCCTGATTGCTGATGATGACTGGAAGCGACGTAATTTTAATAATTGGGGTTGGACTGCTGGGGATACGGTGAATATGTCCATTGGGCAAGGTTTTACGACAGCTACTCCTTTACAGGTTGCGGTGATGTTTGCCGCGATCGCGAATGATGGTTATCGAATTCAACCCCATCTCCTCCAGGACAAAGCAGTTGAAAAAGTTAGCTTAAATTTAAAACCTAGTACCGTAAGCACATTGAAGAAAGGACTTAGAAAAGTTGTCAGTGGCGGCACAGGTGGTAGATTAAATGTTCCCACATTGCCTCCTGCGGCAGGAAAAAGTGGAACTGCTGAAGCTCCTCCAGGGGAAGTCCATACCTGGTTTGGGGCTTTTGCTCCGTTTGATAAGCCAGAAATTGTCATTGTTGCTTTTGCTGAACATTCTGGTGGTGGTGGGGGTTCAGTTGCTGCGCCAATGGTTAAAGAAGTTATGGAAGTTTATTTCAACTCTCAGAGCAAAAATAAAAAATAAGTAATTTATCTTAGCCTTATCTCATGATTTTTTTTGCCTCTTATAATTTTATAAAAAGGCTACCTTTTTATAGCTTGCTGTTCATTATTATCTTTTTAATTATTATTCAATGTAATCAAGATTTAATGGCACAAGATATGATTCGTTCGGGACAGAATAAGGAAATATCAGGGCTGAAAAATATCTTTTTTCTAGGAGTTAGTGTTTGGGAATGGATTCGAGTTTCTTTTAATGCGACAGTTATCGGTTTACTAAGTGTTTTCCTAAGGCAATTTCTCAAGAATCAAGAGAATAAACGAAAAAAAAAAGAAGCAGAAATTGCCAAGGAAGCTCGACTTCAAGAAAAAGCAATTCAAGAAGAGCGCCTCAACTATGAAAAACTCAAAGACTATCTAGACAAAATGACAGAGGTTTTATTACGAAAAGATACCCTAGATGAGGAAACAGATCAATTACTAAAAGCAGTAGTTCGAGCAAGAACCATCGTAGTTTTACAGGAGTTAGATGGGAAGACAAGAGGCCCGGTAATTAGATTTTTAGCAGATTGTAATGTCATCAAACTTCTTGATTTATCGAAAGCCAATCTAGAAGAAGTCAATCTTAAAGAAGTTGATTTAACATCTTCTTGTTTTAGAAAAGCAAATTTTCAAAGGGCTAATCTACAAGGTGCTGAGCTTAATAATTCTAATTTAGAATATGCAGATTTAACAGGAGCTAATTTGTCAGGGACAGATTTATCAGGAGCAAACTTAAAAAATGTCATAGGTTTAACTTTAGAGCAAATTCAAGCGGCAAATAATTGGCAAAAAGCATTATACAATCAGGAGTTTTCTGCAAAAATCAATGATAATACTTAGCCTTGAGCTTTTACAAAATTAGAAATAACATCATAATTAAAAAAATAAATAGCTTAAATTTTGAATGAATTTTTGACTCTTGTTTGATTTCTTGATTCTTTATTTGTTTAGTCTTACTTTTTTTAGTATCTGTAACTAATAATTTTTTACTCATTTTCACACTGGGAAATACAACCCTTTGTTGCAGTAAAATATTGTATTGGCAAATAGGAGTAAATCCATTACGAACATAGAATTTTTGACCAGTCAAAGAAGAATAAACCAACAATTTTTTGACTCTTTTTTTTCTAGCTATTTGTTCGATATGCCTCAATAATTTTGTGCCAATCTTGCGTCGAATATACTGAGGATGGACAAACATTGCTGTAATCACATAATTGTATTTTTGAAGGGCAGCAAAGCCGACGATCAGTTGTCCTATTTCAGCAATAAAAATATTTTCATCCCAATATCGATGACGGTTTTTACTATGGAGTAAAGCTTGTAATTGCTCAGGGCTATAATCTTCGACACATAAGGTTTTAATCGAAATTAGTTGCAGTTGAACGATCGCGTCAGAATCTTCTGGTTGAGCTACACGAATTGATATTTTTTGGTTTTTTCCATATTCCATCTCAAATTTAGGAAACTTTTCTGCTAAAAAGGCAATTGTAAACCTAATCCGATCGCGATATCGTTATCGTCTCTAACTCGCAGTTGATGCCAAGTCGAAGAACCCACCCGATTAGTTAAATACAATTCCAATTGACTATCTGTCGTAACTTTTAATACTTTACCAGGATTCCAACGCACTGCCACTGTCCAAGGAATTTCATCATCTAAACGATTTCCCTTAAAAGCATTCCCTTCCCCTGCAAAATTTGCGCCCACTTCTCCTAAGACACTGAACTCTTCAGATAATGCGATCGCGCCACCAAGATTAAAGCCCGCAATTTCTGTCCCTTCCCGCTGCACATAACCTACAATCGGCGTTAACCAGACTGCATGATTATTCTGGAATTGATAATGTAACGGTAGGGCGATCGTGGCAATTAATTGTTTTCCTTCTTCAAGCTCATCGCCTCCTGGGGTAAAAATCGGCACTTCTTTCTCTAAATCCTGACGCTCGAATTCATTGCGATCATTGGCTAAAAAATTAATGAAAGGTTGATTGGTAAGTCCTACCGTTGTCGCCAAACTAAGAGTAATGGGCGAACCTTCATATTGATTAAGAAATCTGAC
>JBCCYD010000382.1:0-6032 GCA_039190385.1 Cyanobacteria bacterium P01_F01_bin.143
CTTAAATCCTAGAGAGTTAAAAGCTTCAGAGATTTCTTTTGAGTTTGAAATATTTGTTTCAATTGAACTAATCATCAGCCATTTTCTCCTTGACGCATACTTTAGCTTCCCATTCGATATATAGTTTTTCTCTATTTTCTCTTACAAAATCAACAATTAATTTTTCTTCTTTTGAGCTAGGCAATTGTTTATTATTTTTGGGGAATTTTACAGAATAATGTAACTTTGAGGTTGACGTTATTATATAAACTCTTATTTCCCAATATCCTTTCTTTTTTACATGGAAATGTGGAGGATAATGATCGCTTGAGCGAAAAAATGCCTCTAATCCATGAAGATGAAAGTTTTCAACTTTGACCACAAAGAAACTCTCCTTGATGGTATTAAAATAACTTAAGTTTTTAATATTTAGAATTATTCTGCTATAAATAGTCTTATTATAACTTAGGCGGACATTAACTTGAATTCTATTTTCAATAATGTCCTAAAATTAGAGTTTGGTTTGCGATCGCGAAAAGTTAACTTATCCCTGATTGCGTCTGTCAATTGTACATCGCGATTCTCTAGATGAGTTTATTAGGGCTATTTCTGATAGTAATTTAGCTCAATATATTGATAGAGAACCTTATTAAAAGGCAGATTGTAAGATTCAATTCACATTGGACTTATAATATCATATTTTAGTTTGCTTAAACCTTCTTAAACTATTTGTAGTTACCACAACAGATTTAGCCCAATGATCATGAGTCGCTTGTTTTTTTTGTGAATTTGAGATACTAATACAATATATTATTATACCTATACCTAAGAAACTAAACGAAATGTATTTACTTAAGAATCTTAAGAATAACATATGAAAAATTACTCTATTTCCTCTCAAATCAGTTATGGTAATACCCATAATTTTTTTTCCTAAAGTTTTACCCCATAAAATTTCGGGTATTAGTATTAGGTGATAAAGGATAATGCTATAAATCCAAACAATTATGTCATCGGTTATCAAATAACTAAAAATAAGTAGTCCCATAAAGCAGAATAAGACATCTACCAAAAATGCGAGAATTCTCTGCATAAGATCAGCATAATCTACTATTTCTTGAAAATTCGAACTTGTCCGTATTTTTTTGCTCGGTTTTACTCTATCATTTATTACTTCAACATATTCGTTAGATCTTGTGTTAGAAAAACGATGGTATTCTTGTTCTTTCTGTTTCTTTGCTTTTTCTTTCTGGCATATAATCGGTTTCTCAATTCGATTAATATCTTCATTAGTAAGCCCTAAAGTCCGTTGGTAGTTATTCAAACCATCTCGAACATATTTTTTCAGAGGGTACCCTGTCTGAATTGCTTTAATAAACTCACGTTTGTATTGCTTAAGCTTATTCTCATATTTTTCCTTTTCTTGCTGCTTTTGTTGTTCTAAATGTCTAGTTTTTGCAAAATACTGCTGTTGTCTCGGAGTTATTTCTTCTTGATTTAGATTAGATTGTTCATTTAGAGAAACATTTTGCTCTTTAATTTTTAAAGTCTCAGGTGCCAACATTTGATCTAATATTTGATCTATAAGATCGTCAGATTTCTTTAACTTCTCCTGATAGCGTTTGCGAAAATCTAATTCTTGATTATCGGAAGGAGTCTGATTATTGGCTCCTTTCTTCTTGTCTTCTCCGGGTTTAACCATAGTTTTGATTTCTTGAAGAACAGAAAAATAGTCACTAACAGCTGATTGTAAAACAAATCTTGATCTGCCAATCTATCTTAAACAGAAAAATTCAAGAAAATACAAACTTGAAAAGATATTACTTTAGTATCGCAATTCCCCAAACTAACCATGAATTCGGGGATGATTAACTAATTTTAATTTTTGACAGGATAAATTGGTTTTTCATCCAAAGATCCCAACCTTTGCAGAGGCCAAAAACGCACTGTAGCTCTGCCAATCAAATTTTCCCGTGGCACAAAACCCCAAGAACGAGAATCTAAACTATTATTGCGATTATCACCCAAAACTAGATATTGATCATCAGGAACCGTTGTTGGGCCATAGGGTCTCTGGGGACGAGCTTGATATCCAGGGGCAACTTCTGGAACGAAGATATATTTTTCTGGTAATTCCTTATTATTAACAAAAACCTTGTCATTCTTGACTTCAACAGTATCTCCTGGCAAACCAATTACTCTTTTAATAAAAGCCTCTTTGTATCCCTGCTTTTTCAACTCTTCCGTCGGACGAAAAACTACAACATCACCTCTTTCGGGAGTACGAAAACGATAGCTAATCTTTTCAATAATTAGGCGATCGTTAATTTCTAGAGTCGGCTGCATCGATTCTGAGGGAATATACCTGGCTTCTGCGACAAAAGTTCGGATGCCAAACGCTAAAATTGCAGCAGTTACCAGAGTTTTAACAATTTCAACAACAACATTTTCTTCTTGTTGTCCTGGCGATTGCTGCATCACTACCTGTTCTTTTTTTTCTGTCATAAACAAACTTCCTCAAATAGTATTACATTATTAATCAAACAGGCTCCAATCCTTTTAGCAGATGGAGTTATTGACGCAACAGCTTGAACATTGTTGCCTAGATGGGTAGCATGAACCATTGCTAGTGTAGCTTGTGCCAGAGAAGGAGTAACTTCTTTTTCGGAAATGCTTAAGACTAACACTCTTACCTATGAGCAAATTATCTCTGATAAAAAGGGTAAATTTCACCGAGAATTTGAAGGTAAAGCTTTAAACTTTACAAAGAGTTAGGTCAAAATCATAAGATCCACTAATATATAATTTACATAGTCTTCACATAGTCTTCACATTTGGCTATCAAGACTGCTTCTTTAAGTAGTTCACAGGTTTGGGGGGTGATTGGTGTTTTATGAGTATTTGTAGCTCTCTAAAATCATTTTCCTTGCCCGAATTGTTTCGAGTCATCGAACAAGAGAAAAAATCAGGTCGTCTCATTGTCCAAGGCTCTCTAACTCTGAAACAAATTCATCTAAGTCCTATTTACTATATTTGGTTTCAAGACGGCTATCTAGTAGCTATTAGCGATCGCATTAACTTTAAAGGATTAATCGATTTTATTGAAAAAAGCGGTTGGTTAACTCCTCTAGTTACTAGTAAGTTAAGAACTTTATGTCCCCCAGAAATGCCCTTGGGAGTTTATCTCCATAACAATCAATTATTATCCAAAGAAAAATTAAATTTAATTTTCCAAATCAAACTACATCAGGTCTACGAACTATTTCAATTAAATGCTGGCTCCTTTCGTTTTGATGAAAGCACAGAATTATGCGATCGCCTGCTGAAAATTCCTTGGTTGGAAATGACAGGGCATCACATGAGTCCCACTCAAGTTAGTATTTATGCCCTCAGATTAATTAAAAATCGTGATATTTTTACCGACCAATTACCTCAAGCTAGTTTTGGACTAAAAAGACTTGTAACACAACCCCATGTGAAACTGACATCTTTAGAACAGCAAATATGGGAACTCTCAGATAGTAAAACGTCTCTTATCAAAATGGCCGCGATCGCAGAGCAACCTCTAGCAACAATTCAATTCATTGCCTTTTGCCTAATCTTAATTGGTCTGGTAGACGAAGTGTTTCTCCCCAGTTACATAACTCCAAATAACAAAATTAAACAAATTGCCGAGAAAAGTCTTGGTTCACTACTCAACAAAAACCCAGAATTAGAACCGCAATTGGCCTCTGGAAGCAAAGAATCATTGATTTACAATTTACTAGGTTTTGTGCGCAAAAAATTTTCTAATTAATGAAGAAAAACCATGTTGAATTTTTAATAACTTTGGGGAACATTATGACTGTGACGCCAATCAGGGTAGATAGCAGGTATATATGTTACAATTTGAAATTTTTGAAATACTTTTGCCCCCCCAATTAATCGAGAAGAAAGTTAGTAAAAAATATTTTTTACTAAAAATACTTGCTAGCTCATTACTCTTGACAAGTTTGTTGCCTCAATCATTACAAGCTCAAGAGCTTGATATCTCCAATCAATCTCCTATTGCCGATTCTACTGACGAATCAATGCTTCAAGTATCAGACTCAGCAGAATCAGACTCCGATGCTAATCTTGTTTCGACTTCTGGTAATGTAGGCGATATTCCCGAACAAATTGTTGTCAATCGTTTTGAGGTTGTTGGCAATAGTATTTTTCCTACAGAAGAGATCGATGTAATCCTCGCTGCCTATCAAGATCGGCCCTTATCACTTGCTGAATTATTTCAAGCCCGTAGTGCCATTACCAAGCTCTATACAGAAAAAGGATATGTCAATTCTGGAGCTTATATTCCTCCTCAAGAATTGAACAATGGTACAGTCAAAATTGCTGTGCTTGAAGGAACCTTAGAAGATATTAAAATAAGAGGAACCAAACGTTTAAATACCGACTATGTTCGCAGTCGTATCGAACGCTATAGTACAGCTCCGATTAATGTAGATGAACTGTTAGAAGCCCTACAGCTATTGCGTCTTGATCCTTTAATTGATAATGTTTCAGCGGAATTGTCCGCTGGAATTAATCCTGGGACAAGTTTATTGGAAATAGAAATCGAAGAAGCCGATAATTTTACTATTCACTCGACATTTGATAACAAGCGATCGCCAAGTGTTGGTACTAATCGTCGTGGTGCCGGATTAGTACATTCTAATTTATTAGGTTTTGGCGATAAGATAACCTTTGACTATGTCAATACTGAAGGTAGTGATAATCTCGACTTTTCCTATGGCGTACCAATTAACGCGAAAAATGGGACTCTGCGCATGGCCTATGGACTCAGTAGCAATGATGTGATTGAAGATCCTTTTACTCCTCTGGATATCGAAACAGAATCGGAATATTTTGAGTTTGGTTTACGTCAGCCTTTGATCAATACGCCTCAACGTGAATTTGTGTTAGGCATGACTTTTTCCTATCAAGATAGTAGTACCAAGCTGCTCAATGAGTCTTTTCAACTTTCTCCTGGTGCAGATGAAGATGGTAATACCAGGATCTCCGCGCTGAGATTTTTCCAAGAATATGTGACCCGTAATGAACAACAGGTTGTCGCCTTGCGATCGCAATTTAGTTTTGGTTTAGATGTTTTTGGTGCCACCATAAACGATGATGCGCCAGACAGTTTATTTTTAGCATGGCGAGGACAAAGTCAATGGATACGCCGTTTAGATGAAGACTTTCTCTTAGTCCTACGGGGAGATCTGCAATTAGCTAGTACGGATTTAGTTCCTGTAGAGCAGTTTCGCATTGGTGGAGTCAATAGTGTGCGGGGTTATCGGCAGGATTTTGCCTTGGCAGACAGTGGTTTAACTGCGGGTGCTGAGATGCGGATTCCTTTGTTTCGGATTCGTAAGTTAGATGGAATTATGCATCTTACTCCTTTTGTTGATCTAGGAAGCATCTGGAATACCAGTGATGTGGATATTGATACCGATTTTCTCGCTTCTGTAGGATTAGGGTTGAATTTTAGTACAGGCAGTGGTTTAAATGCTCGTATCGATTGGGGAATTCCTTTAGTAGATGTGGAAACTAGAGGTGATTCTTTGCAGGAAGATGGGATTCATTTTTCCCTAGATTTTGGATTTTAAACTGTAGAGACGTGTCGGCGACACGTCTCTACGGCGATAATTTAAATAACTAAATTAGGAATTTCTGCTGGGTTTTTGGCAATTTTAATTCCCGCTTTTTTGAATGCATTAATGATTTTTGTGTGGGAATTTGTTGTCGGAATTGAATGAGATAAATTATTACTCAGAATGGTGACTGCATCCTTAACAATTCTGGCTTCCGAAGTTTTAGAACCCATAAGATAGGCCACTACTGGTTTACTAGTATTTTCTTGAAAACTTTTGATCATAGATAATTCAATATTACTTAATTTTTCAATCCAAACAATTGTTTGTGTATTTTTATCTTTATCAAGTATTTTTAGCCATTGAGCAAGATCCGAAGCAATCATTTTTTCTTGGCCTAAACCAATAGCAATAGATTGTCCTAACTTAGCAAGATTTAAC
>JBCCYD010000383.1:0-6031 GCA_039190385.1 Cyanobacteria bacterium P01_F01_bin.143
TAAATCTATCCGAAAACCGCGTGTTCGACTGATCATTGCTCCGTTCCCTGACCGACAAAAGAATCAAGAGGATTTCTTCTTTTCGCCAAATTCTCAAATCCCCTTGACAACTGCTATTTCAGCTTAAGTTGTCACCAATGACCATTATCTTTGTTAATTAAATACATTTTTATGTCTATTCTGTTTCTTTTATCTGCTAAATATTTACATAAAATAAATTTTTAATTGAGGAGAATATGCTACTATTTCCTAATCTTGGCAAATACATCCTTTGGAAAAAAACTGGCTACAGTAGTTAGTAAGTAATTAAAAAGTCAGCAAAAATTATCAATTCTTAACCTAAATTTGAGACAATAGGATTATTGAGTAAATCGCGACAGCATTTTATAGCCAGTTTATAGCAAGTATAGTTATGCAAACTCTTGATAATCCTAATATTACTGTTACACCTGCATTTGATACGACCATTCGTCGGCGCAAAACTCGTCCTGTCAAAGTAGGAGATATCACTATCGGAGGAGGTTATCCTGTGGTGGTTCAGTCAATGATTAATGAGAACACTCTAGATATTGATGGTTCCGTTGCCGCAATTCGTCGCTTACATGAGATTGGTTGCGAAATCGTTCGGGTTACAGTGCCTAGCATGGGTCATGCCAAAGCTTTAGGGAAAATTAAGGAACAGTTGAAGCAAACCTATCAAAATGTACCTTTAGTTGCAGATGTCCATCATAATGGGATGAGAGTGGCCCTGGAAGTTGCCCAACATGTTGATAAGGTAAGAGTTAATCCTGGTTTATATGTATTTGAGAAACCAAAGGACGATCGCACCGAATATAATCAAGAAGAATTTGAAAATATTGGCGCAAAAATTCGCAAAACCCTAGAACCTTTAGTCATTTCCCTACGAGATCAAGGTAAAGCAATGCGCATTGGCGTCAATCATGGTTCCCTAGCCGAAAGAATGCTTTTTACCTATGGTGATACTCCCGAAGGCATGGTGGAATCGGCACTAGAATTTATTCATATTTGTGAATCGCTTAATTTCCGTAATCTAGTAGTATCTCTCAAAGCATCCCGTGTACCTGTGATGATAGCGGCCTATAAGCTAATGGTGAAGCGGATGAATGAATTGTCAATGGATTACCCATTGCATCTAGGAGTTACTGAAGCTGGAGATGGTGAATATGGACGCATCAAATCTACTGCGGGAATTGGCACGTTACTTGCTGCGGGTATTGGTGATACAATTCGGGTTTCTTTAACCGAGTCTCCAGAGAAAGAAATCCCCGTTTGTTATAGCATTTTGCAAGCTCTGGGACTTCGCAAAACAATGGTGGAATATGTTGCTTGTCCTTCTTGTGGTCGTACTCTGTTTAATTTAGAAGAAGTTTTGCATCAAGTTCGTGATGCAACTAAACATTTAACAGGTTTGGATATTGCTGTGATGGGTTGCATTGTTAATGGTCCTGGAGAAATGGCAGATGCGGACTATGGTTATGTTGGTAAGCAATCTGGCTATATTGCTTTATATCGCGGTCGCGAAGAGATTAAACGAGTTCACGAAGAAAAGGGCGTGGAAGAGTTGATTAATTTGATTAAAGCTGATGGTCGTTGGGTTGAACCGGAAGAGTAATTACTTGACTAGATTGCTCATGAGAAAAAAGCTAATGCCGTAGCTTATTCAACTTATTGACGAATCCTAAAATATCCTCGCAAACAGTGGATTCGTCAATATTATTTGCTAAGCATCTAAGCATAATTAATACTCAAAATGTAGTATTAAAAGATTATGAATTTTTCTTGATTTTGCGATCGCAGATCTAAAATTAGAGATCGCACAAAGATATTACCCTATATCAGGGTGCGAAATACTCCCACAATTCTGCTTCATTGTCATATCTGGCAGAATCCTTCTTCAAGATTTCTGGCTCCAAATCACATATGATGTCTGGAATCTCTATCGAGTCCGAATCAACAAGTTCTCGCGCTAAAAGGATCAATCTATTGTCAATACCAGTAATATAGAACCTCGCTCCCAGGTATTTTGAAATCATGCGTATTTTTCGCTCTCCTACTTCGATTTCAAAAAATTCTCTGGAGTCATCGCAGAAATCGGATTGGTGCCATGGTTGGATGGAAAGCTTATCGCGCAGACTTCTGTCAATATCAGACCAGAAATGACATTTATTTTTAATTAGGTGTTCAAACAATGCGTAGGGATGAACCTTGTATTCTTCGGTTCCAAAAGATACACCTAGCACATCGCTATCCTCGGGGGAATCTGCTTCATGTAGTTTGCGAATCGAGATAGTTGAATCAAGTAGCTCAATTTTTACGGAAAACAAACCTTTTATTTCTTTTCTTGGCCATTTAGGGTATCGATTCTCTTCCTCTTCTAGCAACTCTTGAAATTGCTGCCCAATAGCAATGGCCCCTGGCGTTTTCTTAACTATTTTAACTAAAGTTTCACCAGTCTTCTCATCGTAAAATATTCGTTCCTCCTCGTCATCAGCTAATTCACGTTCCACATGATTTGAAGAGCCAGAAAGCATTTGCTCAATAACCTCAAGATTTTTGCGATCTTGAGCCGATAGTCCCGACTTGTCGTCTCCAAAAATTTTTCTTATCCAGTTCACAGCGGAAATTATGTTATTTGACCAACCCTATACTATACGGAAACTTTCCTGAATTTGAGTGATGAAAATACTTTTTCTATCAATAGCTGCTTTTAATATTTAACTTTGCGATCGCTTATAAGTTATTGAGCAAATTGCTACTCCAACAACAAGACTAGGGAGAAAATACGAGAAATTAGTGCGGAAATCTCTTCCCTTATAAGGTAGCAATGGCAGTAGCTTATAGTTCAAGATCTAGTTATCAGCAAACAGTTAACTGATAACTGATAACTGATTAAAGGATGCATATTTTCCTATTCTTAGTATCTATAGAATAAATAGTTGAACTTTTTCTTCCGTGCTCACGTCTAAAAAATTAAGTCAATAAAAAAGGAAGATTTTAGCATCAGACTTTTTATAAATTTAAAGGAGTCATAACTGTACAGATGCCCCAAGCCAAAATGAATCAAAAAACCGCCAAAACTACATCAAAACAATCGGCAGATATGGTCAGATCCTATCTGCATGAGATTGGTAGGGTGCCCTTGTTAACCAATGAGCAAGAAATCATTTATGGGAAGCAAGTACAAGCAATGATGCCCCTACTAATTCAAAAAAAAGAAACAGAAAAAGAACTCGAAAGAGAGATTAGCTTACAGGAATGGAGCAAATTAGCTCAGATAAGTGAAAAAGAACTAAACAGAATTGTCAAGCTAGGTCAACGGGCTAAGAGTAAAATGATCGAAGCCAATTTACGCTTGGTAGTCGCGATCGCGAAAAAATACCAAAAGCGTAATATGGAATTTCTCGACCTAATCCAAGAAGGAAGTCTTGGCTTAGAACGAGGCGTCGAAAAGTTTGACCCCATGAAAGGTTATAAATTTTCCACCTATGCCTACTGGTGGATTCGTCAAGCCATCACAAGAGCGATCGCGCAACAAGCCAGAACCATTCGCCTACCTATCCACATCACAGAAAAACTCAACAAAATCAAAAAGACTCAAAGGGAACTCTCCCAAAAATTAGGCAGAAACGCCAATCCTGGAGAAATCGCCGCTGAATTAGGCTTGGAAACTTCGCAAATTCGTGAATATCTCAGCATCGCCAGACAACCCATATCTTTAGACGTTCGCGTTGGCGATAATCAAGATACCGAATTGTCCGAACTACTCGAAGATGATGGTATTTCCCCAGACAAATACGCTACTCAAGAATTATTAAAACAAGATCTCTATAGCTTGATGGCAGATTTGACCGCACAACAAAGAGAAGTCTTGTCTCTTCGTTTTGGCTTAGAAGATGGCAAAGAACTGTCTCTGGCAAAAATTGGACAGAGAATGAGTCTTAGTCGCGAAAGAGTTCGCCAATTAGAACATCAAGCGCTAGCACAGCTTAGAAGAAGACGTTCTTACGTGCGTGACTATATGGCTAGTTAGAAAAAATTGTTTTCCTCCTAATTATCTAATTATCTAAAGAAACTTTTATTTTCCCTATTCTTTAGATAATTTTTTTGTTTTTTGAGTTTCAATTTATTGGAGATATTTCATATAAAGACTAACAATCTAATGTCTGTTCCAATTCCCAACTAGAAATATGATTGCTATATTGATTCCATTGTTGATACTGCAATTTCAAATAAGACTCAATAAAAGATGTTCCCAAAGTTTTAGTCAAAATAGTTTCTGATTCCAGGCAGCGTAGAGCATCTAATAAATTAGCAGGGAGGAGTTGTTTTTTAACCGAACCTGAGGATGGACTATCGTAGCTATTATTTTCAGAGCGATCGCCTGGATCACTCTTACGCTCTACCCCATCTAAGCCGGCAGCAATAACAGTAGCAGGAAGTAGATAGGGATTCGCTGCTCCATCAGCTAGACGCAATTCAAATCTCCCTAAATCGGGAATGCGGATTGTATGAGTGCGATTATTTCCACCATAACTAATTGTATTAGGCGACCAAGTTGCCCCAGATAAGGTTACAGGAGCATTGATTCTTTTGTAGGAATTCACAGATGGATTTGTAAAGGCGCATAAGGCAGAAGCAGACTCTAAAATTCCCCCAATAAATTGATAGCCCAAAGTGGAAAGTTCAGAGGCCTCAGTAGTGTCAGTAAATAAATTAGTTTTGCCTTCTGTATCCCAAACAGAAAGATGAGTATGGCAACCGTTACCTGTTAACTTAGCAAAGGGCTTGGGCATAAAAGTCGCACGAAATCCCTGTTTTTCGGCAATGCTCTTGACCATATATTTAAAGAAAGCATGGCGATCTGCTGTTACTAGAACATCATCGTAATGCCAGTTCATTTCAAACTGTCCATTGGCATCTTCATGATCGTTTTGATAGGGTTTCCAGCCTAAAGAGAGCATTCCATCACAAATTTCACTAATCACGTCATACCGACGCATCAAGGCTTGTTGATCGTAGCAGGGTTTGGAAGCGCGATCGCCAGGATCAGAAATTTGATGTTCATCACCTGATAGTAAAAAGAACTCACATTCAACTCCTGTTTTAATCCGATATCCTTTGTCTGCGGCGGCGGATACCATTTTTTTGAGTAAGAGCCGGGGAGTATCGATCATCGGTTGCCCATTGATATCATGAAGATCGGCTGGCATCCAAGCTACTTCAGGTTTCCAAGGCAGTTGAAATAGACTATCGCGATCGGGTATGGCTAAAATATCGGGATCGGCGGGAGTCATATCTAACCAAGCAGCAAATCCAGCAAATCCGGCACCGTTTTCTGCCATCTCATCGATGCTTTGCGCAGGAACCAGCTTGGATCTTTGTACTCCGAATAAATCGGTAAAAGAAATTAAAAAATAACGAATTCCGCGATCGCGAGCTAATTCGGACAATAGCATTTTGATAATCTACACCTCACACAACTACTTCTTACTATGAAGGCGATCGCCTACAAAGGTTTGTAACTATTACTACTATATGAAAGTTAAAATAGAAATCTCTGGTACTTGATAGTAAAATCTTTATGGCAACTTTAATTAAATGGTCCGTAGATGATTATCATTTAATGATTAAAAGCGGAGTTTTAGATAATCGTTCAGTAGAATTAATCGAGGGAGAAATTGTTGAGGTGAGTCCAGAAAGTCCTTTGCATAGATTTACGAATGACTCAATAGCCGAATATCTTCGAGAAATCTTAAAAGGGAAAGCCAAAGTTTTTGAATCTCATCCTATTACGTTAGATAATTCGGAACCAGAACCAGATATTACAGTAGTTCGTTTGCCTAATAATAATTATATTAACCGTCATCCTTATCCAAAAGATATTTATTGGTTAATCGAGATTGCTAATACAACATTGGACGATGATTTGAATAGAAAAAAAAGAATTTATGCAAATGCGGGGATTAATGAATATTGGATCGTTAATTTACAAAATACAGAGCTAATTGTA
>JBCCYD010000384.1:0-6024 GCA_039190385.1 Cyanobacteria bacterium P01_F01_bin.143
ATTTGCTCTTTCTGTGTCTCTAGTATTTTGTTCTTAAAATACTTTTTACATAAGCTTTGCAAAGTGATTCTTTACTAATAAATATTTTTATTTAATACTACTTGAACGGGATTGTAAAAATTATTTTTCCCTTATTTTCTCTTAATAGAATCAAAAAATAACTGATATTTTTGTGTCAACAACTTGGAAACATAAAAGTCTAATTTATTCTACTGACATACATATTACAGAATCTTAAGTTATGAGGATCGTACATTCTTGCTTTTTCAGCACATTCTTACGATTAATAGCCTAAGTTATATAGCTTTTAAATCATTCCCTTAACTGTTTAGGAGATATGCCACGCAACTTTTTCATATGCCGACGGAGATGAGTTTGATCGTAGAATCCTACAGCAACTGCAATATCTAAGACTGTCATATCAGTGTTCAGTAATAACTCTTGAGCCCTAGCTACTCTTTGTTCTGTCACAAATCGATAGGGAGATTTTCCTGTACTCTGACGAAATAAAGTCGAAAAATGGGACTGACTCAATTTTGCCTGCTTTGCTAACTCAGATAAAGAAATATCATCTGCTAAATGTTCGTTAATATAATCAAGAACTCGTTTTAGTTTATTACGTGCTAATCCTCCACTATACTCAGTAGCTTTAGTGGGAAAGACACAATAATGTCTCAATAAATGAATTCCTAAGAGATTACTCAAAGATTCCTCATATATTTGGCCTTCTGAGTAATCAGAGTTCATTTCCTGTTGAAATAAAGCGACTAGATTATTTAGGATAGCATCCTGATGCTGTGGAAGCGGTAACAGTTCTACTTTATTGGCGTTAATCAACTCATTCTGCTCGGCAAGTTCAGATAGAAAAGAGGGTCTAATCCAAAACAGTAAAGAATCATCAGGTTCTGTACAAGTCCAAAAAGCGGAATAGGTCGCAGGTTTAAGAAAAATATCACTACTAAGAGCATCTATTGTATATTCGCGATCGCCAATACGAGTGAATTGTTGTGGATGCTGACCTGTTAATAAATAGCCAAGCAAATGATAAGTGGTTTTAGCTAGTTCAATTTCCATTTGAGTCCTAAAATCTTGATAATGGAAAACAACTAAATTTCGCTGTTCTGATGAATTGTAAGGGTTTTGTGGATAGGGTTCAAAGATTGATTTCTTATTCATCTTATAGTTAAATCACTATGGTTATATTGCCCTTATCGAACTGGTGAAATACCTAAGGAAATCACAATTTGTCTCGTCTCCACGGGATAATTAAGAACAAGTGCTGACCAAAAGAGAAAAGTGGAGTTTATGAATAGGAGAAACACTATACATACTATAGAAATTTAAATTACCAAGATCGTAAGTTCTTACTTTTTAAGTACATTCTTACGATTAATTGAATATGCCTCAAAAGTCTGAGAATATACGGAGAGACAATTTACAATAAAGATACAAAATCGAAACAAAATAATAAAAATAGCGATCGCATAATAGAAATATGGCGATCGCTATCAGTTAAATTGAGAATCTTTCTTGTTTCCTCTATGAAAGAATTAACTTTCAACAATAAAATCAGCGTCATCCAAGAAATTAGCAGTTACAGAATTGATATTTGCTAAAACTTCTCCTGTAGCTATTACTTGAATTTGCGTATTATTGATATTTTGTACTGTATTAATATCACTGAATTCTAATCCTCCGGTCAGCACAAATTTATCCAATCCATCACGATAATCAACAATGCGGTCTGTGCCATCGCCTGCCCGTAAGACAAATTTATCCGCACCAACTCCACCAAAGATTAGATCATTACCTTGACCGCCATCTAAGCGATCGCTTCCTGAACCTCCTTTAAGGACATCATTGCCAACTCCGCCAACTAAAACATCATTTCCTGAATCTCCAAAAAGATTATCCTTACCTGAATCTCCTTTCAGAACATCATTACCGTTATTGCCCTGCAAAGTATCATCACCTCTGCCGCCAAAGATTGTATCGTTACCGCGATTTCCCTTGAGAATATCTTTGCCATTATCTCCAAAGAGGTTGTCATTGCCACCCAAACCTTGAATACTATCATTGCCAGCAAAGCCTTTGATTCGATCTGCAATCACTTTTCCTTTGATAATGTCATTGCCTGCTGTCCCTTGATTAACATTGCCAGGAGGCGTAACCATATCACCAAAGCTAATAGTTGTCGTGACAAGATTACTAACATTGCTAAAGGTTTCTCCATCACCAACAGTAAATTCCAAAATACGATCAGTTTCTGTTGGATTATCAGCAATATTGTTATAGCGAACAGTCTGGAGAACTTGTTGATAATTAGAGACGAAATCTTCTCCTGTCAAAATTAAGGTGCCACTAGCAGGATCATAACTCGCATTAATATTCGTGTTACCAAGATCAATACTCAAAGTTTCGGCAATTCCATCTTGTAAATTAGAGATCGCGATCGCCGCACCCTGTAGATTATTGTTATTGAGATCTTGCAGTGTCAGATTATTACTAATCGCAATAGAAGTACCTTGGAAATTAGTAGTGTAATTAAGTCCAGAGACACTCCCATTTAAATCCAGTTTGGGAGCAGAATTACCAAAGACAATGAAACTATCCCCTCTTTCGCCATTGGCATTCACATCAGAGGCGCGATCGCTAATTACAATATCTCCTACACCATCATTATTCACATCTCCTGCAAATTTTATTTCACCACCAGAGATCCGACTACTACTGCTCAAACCTTGAATAGTAAAACCATCTGTACCTTCTAAACTAGATAATTCGGTTATGGCATCAAATCCATTAGCTTTGCCAAAGAACACATAGCCCTTATCTCTACGGCTAAGAGAAGCACTGATAATGATATCACTGAACCCATCACCATTCACATCACCGCTACTTAAAGTTCTGCCTGCAGATTCGCGATCGCTTCCATTGAGGATAAATCCATTACTGCCATCGAGAGAAGACAAATTAAAGTTAGCGCCAAATCCCTCTACCTGACCAAAAATAACGTAAATTTGCCCATTATTATCATCAGACTTGGCACTAACAACCAAATCATCTAAGCCATCACCATTGACATCGCCTGCACCACTAACAGCTACCCCAGAAAAATCATCATCGGCAATGCCATTAATTGCAAAACCGTTATTTCCATTAAGGTTTGCAACTTCTAATGTCGGATCAAAACCCTCGTCTGTGCCAAAAATAACAAAACTCTGTCCTCGATCATCATCATTAACTTCGTCTTGAGTATCACCATCGTAGTTGCCAATAATGACATCAGCGAAACCATCTCCGTTAATATCCCCTGCAATGCTGACACTAGTACCAAAATTGTAATCATCAGGCCCAGAAATAAAATTAACTTCATCGTAGGGATTAGGATCTGGTTTATCCTGAATTCTGAAACCATTATTCCCGTCAAGATCAGAAGAACTTAATTCGGCGGAGAATCCTGTTTCCTGACCAAAAAGAACAAAACTTTGACCGCGATCATCATCTCTTACACTAAAAAAGGCACCAACCAATTCTCCTGGACTACCAACCAAAATATCGTCAAAACCGTCTCCGTTAAGATCTCCACCGCTGCTAAGAGAATAGCTAGTATCTCCAGCAGAAGATGAAAAAACAAAACCATTATTGCCGTCTAAATCATCAAGGCTAAATTCTGCACCTAAACTACCATCAGATTGACCGAAAATAACGTAAACCTGACCGCCATAAGCACTCTGGTAACTACTACTAGAGTAGCTACCATTATCCTCATTGCCACCAATAATCAGATCAGCTATTCCATCACCATTAATGTCTCCGCTATTACTGATAGAACGTCCAAGCTGAGATTGAAATGCACCATTAATAACTAAACCATTAGTGCCATCAAGATTTGTCGAATTTAAATTAGTTAAAGATGACTCGGAATTACCAAAGACAATATAAGTTTGTCCTGGATTACCGCCATAGTAGTAGTAGTTATTTTCATCTATTATGGCTCTGCGATCGCCGATTGCAATATCATCGAAACCATCACCATTAATATCTCCTACCCCATTTATCGCAGTAATAGCTGTGTCTTCAAAAATAAAGCCTTGATCATTACTCAACGCATTTAAATCAATAGTTGGGTTAGCTTGTAAAATTCCAGCTCCCTCAAAATTTATCGTGCTAGTAGCAACTGGACTAAGATTATTATTTGCTTGACCATCATCTACCACTATTTCAATCGTTCTACTAACAGGATCAGGAATTAAAGCACTATTGTCATAGATTGCTGTACGTAAAACTTGTTGATAATTAGCTAAGCTGTCCTCTCCTGTCAGAGTTAGAGTCGCATCTTCAGGATTATAGCTAGCTGTAATATTTGTTTCTGCGGTATTAACGGCTAAGAGTTCTTGATCACCATCTACAGGATTAGTAATTTTAATAGTTGCACCGACCAAAGTAGAATTATCAAAATCCGTAATACTTAAAGAATCGCGATCGCTAATGGTTACCGGACTATTGGTAAAAGCATTAGTAAAATTGATTCCTGCTCTATTGCCATTTAAATCTAGTTGGGGACGAGAATTGGCTCTATTTTGGCCATCCTGTCCAAAGAGAATATAGACTTCACCCTCGGAATAAGAATTCTCTCGACTACTCTCGGCATTCGGCGCACCAATTACTAAATCGTCAATGCCATCCCCGTTAAGATCTCCTGCGCCACTAATAGAAGTTCCTGCATAATCTCTTGCATCAACACCATTAACGATAAAACCATTATTGCCATCTAGATCGCTAACATTGAAACTGCTATTAGCGCCCAAATCATTACCGCCAAAAACTACATAGGTTTCCCCTGCATCTTCATTTTCATTCGGATCAGCGATCGCAGCACTAATAATCAGATCATTAATTCCATCACCATTAAGATCTCCTCCGCCATTCACTACTTGACCAAATTTGTCTTCAGGATCAATCCCATCAATCGCAAAGCCATTATTTCCGTTGAGATTAGTAGGATTTAAACTACCATTACTTCCGATATTATCGCCGCCAAAAATGACATAAACTCTTCCTACCTGGTTGTTCCCATCAATGTCTACCCCACTAGCGCCAATGGCAATATCAGCAATTCCATCGCCGTTAATATCTCCCAAGCTAGTCACAGAAGAACCTAAAAAGTCCTCAGATTCAATTCCATTAACCACAAAACCGTTAGTGCCATTAATTATTGATGAGTCAGATAAGTCAAGAGCACCATTATTTCCCAGATTATCATTGCCAAAAATGATATAAGTCTTTCCTCCAGGTCTAGCACGATCAGCTGCAACGATCAAATCATCAATTCCATCATTATTAAGATCTCCAGCACTACTAAAATTATTTCTCTCGAAAAATACTCGATCCTGTGCGCCAGTAATGACAAAGCCTTGAGTACCATCAAGTTCTGCCAGTATAATGCGATCGCCATCACTAAAATCATCGCGACCAAAAATAACATGACTCGCCTCAGTAAGATGTGAACCGATAACTAGATCGTCAATGCCATCATTGTTAATATCTCCTGCATTACTGACAGCGTCACCAGAGCCAAAAAATCTGCCCTGACTACCATCAGTAGAAAATCCGTTATTCCCATTAAGACTCGCTACATTGAGAGTCCCAGAACTGCCTAAATTATTGTCACCAAAAATAACATAGCTTCTTTGCTGATCAGCTACTCCAACTACAAGATCATCAATGCCATCATTATTGAGATCTCCTGCATAATCAGCTTCAATAAAATTTTCATTAAGTCCCGTAATAACAAAACCGTTACTACCATTTAGATTAGCAAGATCTATATTATTGGAGGCTAGATTTTCATTACCAAAAATAACATATGCTTTTTCATCTCCACCAATTATTAGATCATTAATCCCATCATTATTAACATCTGCTTCATTACTAAGCGATCTGCCCAAACTATCGAAATTTTCTGCTCCGTTAAGAATTAAGCCATTATTGCTGTCTAATGCAGATAAGTTAATATTTTTG
>JBCCYD010000385.1:0-5997 GCA_039190385.1 Cyanobacteria bacterium P01_F01_bin.143
ATTCATGGAAATTTTAGCTTAGGATTACAATATCGCAAACAATATCAAGTAGATTCACTGAGATAATAGTAATTGATTATATTGCTGAGCTAAATTAATTATGTATTCTCATTCCCATCGCGATCGCAGTAGATTTATTGTTAATCAACCATTTACACTACCTAGTTCTATACCCCGAGATTATCAAGAATCAGTCATTTTTTCGATGAAAACCCACAATATTTATGATGAGAAGATATACCTTTGGAGTCCTAAAAAAGTAGAATTCATGCTTAATCTCCTATTTAGATGGGATGAGCTTGATCATATTTTTGCCAGCATAGAAAAATCGCGAGTTTATCATTCTGATGATGCCGAACTATATTGTTGTACTTTGCTCAGGTCTTATATTAACCAATTTGATCATAAGATTGAAGCAATAGTTCATGGCAGATTATTTTTAGATATTACTGTTGAAAAAGCCAATCAAGTGATTCCTACCCAAATGAATTATTTGACTCTTTATAATTATCTAGAGAAAGTAAAAGTACATGAATTAATGATTTAACTTATTTTCAAAACAATAGGCAAGGATTAGTGAAATAAGTTGAACGAATAGCAATTAGCAATTAGCCATTAGCAATGAACAGTTTGAACTTTTGTAGCAAAATTAACAAGTTGGGGTAATAAGGAAAAGTTACCATAGTTTATCGTTACAAAAACAATGACAATTAATGGTGCAACTATTGCCAAGTCCTGAATCAACGGAACTGCCAGCTAAGGTGTTTACTTTAGACAATGGATTAACTCTAATTCATCAACATTTGCCTGTAACTCCAGTGGTGGTAGCAGATGTTTGGGTGCAAGCTGGAGCCAGTGCGGAACCAGAGTCTTGGTCAGGAATCGCCCATTTTTTGGAACATATGATCTTCAAGGGTTCCCCCCAAGTAGCGGTAGGAGAATTTGATTGGGTAATCGAAAATCGGGGGGGAGTTGCCAATGCTGCTACTAGCCATGATTACGCCCATTTTTATCTAACTACTGCTAATAGTCATATCGCCGAAACTTTACCTTATCTAGCGAATATTTTGCTGCAAGCGAGTATTCCCGATGAAGAATTTATCCGCGAACGAGACGTTGTGTTAGAAGAAATTCGCTCTAGTTTTGATGATCCTGACTGGTTGGGTTTTCAGACTTTATGCCAAACTCTTTATCAAAATCATGTTTATAAAAGATCAATTTTAGGAGAAGTAGATCTGCTGATGCAGCATACTCCAGATTTGATGCGCTGTTTTCATCGCACCCATTATCAACCTGAAAATATGACCTTGGTTTTGGTGGGAGGAATTGAAGCCGAATCGGCAGTAGATCTAGCAAATCAAGCTTTTGATAAATTTAGCGTGCGATCGGAATGTCCCGCTTCTCCTGTAGAGGCAGAGCCACCATTGATTGGGGTGCGTCGTCACGAATTGCAATTGCCTCGTATCGAGCAAGCTCGTTTATTGATGGGTTGGATTGGCCCGGGGATTAATGATCTTGAAATTGGTGTAGGGTTAGATATGCTTTCTGTGGTACTTGCAGGAGGTCGTTGTTCTCGGTTGGTGCAGGAATTGCGAGAAGAAAAACAAATTGTGTTGGATATTTGTAGTCAGTTTTCTCTACAAAAGGATTCGAGTTTATTTACGATTACTGTTTGGTTGGAACCGCAATATTTAGAACTCGCGGAAAAGATCATTTGCGATCGCGTTGGTCAATTATCTAATGAGCCACTTCTGGAAACCGAAGTTGCTAGAACCAAACGATTGCTCCTCAATGACTATATATTTTCTACCGAAACTCCCGGACAATTAGCGGGAATCTATGGTTATTACAATACGATCGCAACCCTAGACAAATGCCTGTCTTACCCAGAAATCATCAAGAAAATGACTGGGGAAAAACTACAGCAAATTGCTAATTTATACTTGTCACCCGAACGCTATGCTAGTGTGATATTGAAACCTTGTTGAAATCATTTAATGTCTCTGAAAACTCACTCTGCTCAGCAAAATATTCACCGTCATACACTTGCCAATGGAATTACTCTGCTAATCGTAGAAAATCAGGCCGCTGATTTGGTTGCAGGTCGTTTCTTTTTTAATCATGCTGGCTCTATTGTAGAAAAGCTCGATCGCTCAGGAATCTCTAGCCTAGTCGCCTCGGTCATGACCAAAGGCACTCGTTACTTATCTGCCTTAGAAATTGCCGAACAAGTCGAATCAATTGGAGCTAGTTTGGGTGCAGATGCGGGAACAGATTATTTTTTATGCAGTCTCAAAGCCGTATCGGGAGATTTTGCCACCATCCTCGCCCTACTCGCCGAAATTATTCGCTTTCCGAGTTTTCCCCCAGAAGAAGTAGAACTTGAGAAAAAATTAACTTTACAAAATATTCGTTCCCAAAAAGAACAACCTTTCAATGTGGCTTTCGATGCCTTACGAAGCAATATTTATGGTGAACATCCCTATGGCGTTTCGATATTAGGCACAGAAGAGACAATTCCCCAATTAACTCAAGAAACTCTTAGGCAATATCATCAGACTTATTTACGTCCTGACAACCTAACCATTAGTATTTCTGGTCGGATTAACCAAGAATCAACTGTGCGCCTCGTTGAAGAAATGTTTGGTGATTGGCAAATTCCTGATTCAAAAACGCGTTTAGATCTACCCCTAGCAATTAATTCTGAACCGAGTGAAACAGTAATCCAACAGGAAACCCAACAGTCTATTGTCATGCTGGGTTATCTTGGTGCAGCGGTAAATAGTAAAGATTATCCAGTTTTGAAGTTGTTGAGCACTTATTTGGGGAACGGTCTTTCGAGTCGTTTATTTGTGGAATTGCGAGAGAAAAGGGGTTTGGCCTATGATGTGTCGGCTTTTTTCCCAACTCGTTTAGAACCTGCTTTTTTTGTAACTTATATGGGAACAGCCCCAGAAAATACCGAAATCGCGATCGCGCTTTTACAAGAAGAAGTGGCACGTTTGAGTACCATTGAACTCAGTGAATCCGAATTGCAAGGAGCTAAGAACAAACTTTTGGGTCAATATGCTCTAGGCAAGCAAACTAATAGCGAAATTGCTCAAATTTACGGTTGGTATGAAAGTCTGGATTTAGGGATCGATTTTGATCAAGATTTTCAAGAAGCGATCGCGAAGGTGACTTCTCAAGAGGCTAAATCTGTAGCTAATAAATATCTGGTGAATCCTTATATTTCTGTTGTCAGACCATCTTTGAATAGTTAATTCTCAAGCTTTTGTTACGTAGTTTAATTATCATTAGCTAACAAGAGTTAGCCAATTTTCTACTTCTTGCCAGCCTTTTCCTTGACGAACTACTTGCGGATCTTCGGTTGTAAAATCAAGAATCGTTGAGACATCAAAACCTGGCTCTGTACTGTCATCGATAATAATATCGACTAAATTTTCCAATTCATCGAACAATCGAGCTTTTTCCACGCCAATAGTCGGAAAATCACCGTCTTCATCGGCTAAATGGGCAGAACTAGAAATAATTGGATTGCCCAAAGCTTGTAGTAATTCCTGACAAATCAGGCGATCGGGAACTCGAATACCTGTTGTTTTCCGTTTTGGGCTCATGACCAATTTGGGAACTAGTTTGGTAGCTGGCAAGAGAAAGGTATAGGGGCCAGGCACTAAATGTTTCATGATCCGATAGGCGCGATCGCTAACCTGGGCATATTGAGCAATATTTGAGAGGGAAGAACAGAGAAAAGTCAGTGGCTTTTCGTTTGATAGTTGCTTGATTCTTCTAACTTTTTGGATCGCAGATTTATTACTGAGATCGCAACCGATCGCGTAAACTGTATCTGTGGGATAAAGCATCACCGCGCCACCTTGCAACGCAGATATGATTTGGTCTATGGTTCGCCTTTGGGGATTTTCAGGATGAAGTTCGTATAATTTAGCCATTTTCCGGTAAACAGTAAATAGTGATTAGCCATTAACAAAATGATTAAAGTTGCTTATTTAGAATGTCCAACAGGAATTGCTGGGGATATGTTTTTAGGAGCCTTAGTTGATGTTGGAGTACCTTGGGAGTACCTTCGGGATCATCTTGCTAATTTGGGTATAGAACAAGAATATCAGTTGGAACGGGAGCAAGTTCATCGTCAGGGCCAATTAGCAACAAAAGTTCGAGTAAAATTAGTCCAAACTAGCGATCATGCCAGGGAACATCATCATCATCATGCTCCCGCCAGACATTTACCCGAAATCACCAGTATCATTAACTCCGCTAGTTTGCCTGCTAGAGCTAAAGATTGGAGTTTGCAAATATTTAATCAATTGGCTGTAGCTGAAGGTGCCGTGCATGGTATTCCTCGTGAAAAAGTCCATTTTCACGAGGTGGGCGCCACCGATGCGATTGTTGATATTGTGGGTACTTGTTTGGGTTTAGATTGGCTAGATATTACGAAGTTATATTGTTCGCCGATGCCCACTGGTGGCGGGACGATCAAGGCAGCTCATGGTATTTTGCCTGTTCCTGTTCCAGCGACCCTCAAACTTTGGGAATTAAGGAATGTGCCAACTTATAGCAATGGGATTAATAAAGAGTTGGTTACTCCGACAGGAGCTGCGATCGCGACCACATTAGCTAAAAGTTTTGGTGCTCCTCCTGCGATGACCATTGAAAAGATTGGTTTGGGGGCTGGCACTAGGGATTTGGCAATCCCCAATATTTTGCGTTTATGGATTGGAAGTCAGGAGATTGGGGAGAGTAAGTTTACCCAGGAAACTGTGGTGGTTTTGGAAACTCAGATTGATGATCTTAATCCCCAGGCGATCGCATATACTTTGGAGCAATTGTTAGCTGCGGGAGCTTTGGATGTCTTTACCCAACCTGTGGGCATGAAAAAATCGCGATCGGGCATTTTGTTAACAGTAATTTGTTTCCCGGAAAAAGTAGAAATTTGTCAGGAAATTATTTTCCGTGAAACGACAACTTTGGGGATTCGACAACGCACCCAAACCAGAAGTATTTTAGATCGTCAGATAGAATCGGTGATAACTAAATATGGTGAAGTGAAAGTAAAAATTGCTAGTTGGGGCAAGGCGGAAAAGCGTCAAATTATTAATGTTCAACCTGAATACGAAGATTGTGCTGATTTAGCAAGGAAGCATAATATACCTTGGCGAGAAATTTACCAACAAGTCATTTCGCATTTTAGAGAATAATATTTTGTGTTACCAACGCTATTGGGTATTTCATTCACCATTACAATGGAGCATCACTTGTTTAGCACTACATTTTCTTTAATTGCTCAAAGTATTTTTTGATAGCTTCTACTCCTTGTCGTATTATTTCCAAAGGTGGTTCTTCTAAAGGGTTACCTCTTAGATCTATAGTATTCAAACTAGTGAGCTTATCTAGCGATTCGGGAATATGGGATATTTTATGATTTCTTAGGTTTAATATTTTTAAATGTTTTAATTCAAAGACTTCTTCGGGAATTTCAGTTAGTTTGTATTGATCAGGAGTATCCCAATCATTGCTTAAGTCTAGTTCGTCTAGTTGCTTTTCTTGGGCTTCTTTAATTTTTTGGAGAATACGATCGCGCACCTTAATCTCTCCCACTACATCAAATCTTTAATCTCACCCTTAATCTTAATAGATCGCAGATTATAAGAAACATTAAATTTTATATTGGTTTAAATAGAGAGAATGTAATCTAAGAAAAAGCGATCGCCAATTTAGAATTTACAGACGCGATCGACATAATCTTTAACGCGATCTCATTGCATTCGTTAATCTTTCAAATAAATACTTCTGCTTTGTAGATATTCATTGGAATCCATAAGTTCTATTGGGGGGTTAACTCCCCATATGCGGAGCGGTATCCTTTAGGGAACCCCCACTGGGGCGCTACGCCCGCCCCAGGCCCCCAGCGAAGTATTAACTCGTATAGTTGCAAAAAGTTACTAAAGCTTTTACATGAGAAAATACTTTGTGAAAAAC
>JBCCYD010000386.1:0-5997 GCA_039190385.1 Cyanobacteria bacterium P01_F01_bin.143
AATAACCTTTAGCCAATCTTACTCTTAACGCGATCGCAAAAGAAATCTTAATAAATTCTAAAATGATTTGAGTTTTGAAAAAGAAAATAACAACAGCATGTTACAATTACTATTGAAAATAATTCCTAATAAGGATTGTAACTACACAATTAAATTAGCTAAAGCTTTATTCCCATCTCTAGCTTCAAAATGAGAATTATTAAGTATAAAGGGCATCTACTTGGTGTCCACAACTCATCAACTAAGAAAAAAAAATGGCAACTGTTTCATTACAAACAATAACCGGAACCTTCAACGGTGAACGTACCGAACTCCGCGACACCATCCTTGCTCCCGAACTAGTCGAATCTTTAGGCGAGCAATCTGGAGCTTCTCTACTCGTCTTCAGCTTGCAAACCGCAGGAGAAATCCCCGATGGTGGTGTCGAAGTCACCGTTAATAGTGATATTGACTTGACTGAATATTTCAGCCGTCTTGGTCGCCAACCCTTTACCATTGGTGGAGAAGTGCTAGAAGCCGTCTATGACGACGATGGTACAGCAAGCGGTTTTCGTCTGAGGATTGATTCTCCCAACGCAGCAGTCAGTTTAACTCTAGAAAATGAAGCAGAAGAAACTGATGGTCCAGAGACAGCAACTTTTACTCTAGAAGGCGGAGATGACGTTGATATCGCTGAGGGCTCGGCTACTGTTACTTTCTATGACAGTTTAGAGACTGTGCCTGTATCTGAGACAGAACCTCAAGTAAGCTTAACTATTAGTGAAACCGAACTAATTGAATCGGTTGGCAATACTTCAACTCTCACTTTTAATGTAGACGGTGATATTCCTGAAGATGGTGTTCTTGTCTATGTTAATAGTACCAGTGGCGATCGTGGCGATCTAGGGGAATTTAATGTTTTTGATGCCGAAATCTCCGGCGGAACTGTTCCTTTTGCGAACTTCGTAGCTAGTGGCTTTTATTTCAAAATTTTCGAAGATGGCGCTTCGATCACGCTATCTGCCTTTGATGAGACTACCAACCCCGAAATCGAAGAAGGCATTGTTGAAGGAATTCAATCCTTTACCTATGAACTAGTAGCAGGGCCAGGTTACACAATTGATCCTGATGCTGGTTCTATCAGTTTGACTATTGCTGATAATCCTGATTCTGTAGTCATCGACCCCACTGAAGAGCCAGAGCCGGAAGAAGGCAATGATTTACCAGGGGATACCGAAAGCAACGATACGATCGCCACAGCAGTTGCCACTGGATTAAGTAGTGATAATCCCCTAGTTGAGATTTCTGGCGAATTAGCCCAACAGCGGACCCCAGCTGTAGATCGCACTGAAGATGTGGATATGTATTCGGTAGAGTTAGAAGCAGGCGATGTGCTACGGCTTGATACAGACGCTCGTGCCTTACAACCATCACCCCTAAGTCCGGATACGGTTCTAAGAATTTTTGATGCGGAAGGTAATGATCTAGCCCAGAGTGATGATGATTTTGCTCCTGATGAGCTGTTTGCTCCTGGTCGTCAGGATTCCTATATCGAATTTACAGCCGAGACAGCGGGGACTTATTATGTTGGGGTTAGTAGCTTTGGTAATGGCTTTTTTGACTTTTATGTCAATGATGATGGCACCTTAGATAACGATCCTTATGATCCTAACGTCGCAGGTAGTGGTACTGGTCGCAGCTATGGTGAATATAATCTGAACCTTTCACTAAACCAAGAATTCACACCAGTAGAAACAGTTATTCCTGCTAGTACAGGAGATGGTCCCACTGTTTCTCTATTAGCTACTCCCGCAACCTACGACAGTGATGATAACCTAATAGCAAATGCTCTAGTACAATTTACTCCAGAGTTTCGTAATGCGTCTATTCTCACTTTAGGACTGGAAACTGAAGGAGCAATTCCCGAAGAGGGAGTTGAGGTTTATCTGACCAGTAACATCGATCTTTCAACTGTCTTTAGTACTCGCGAGCCTTTTAGTCCTGGTGGGGCCCAAGTACTTGGTGCGGTCTACGATAGTGATGGTGCCCCCGTTGGTTTGAAAATAAATCTCACTAGCAATAGTGCCATTTTGAACCTTAATCTCTCAGATCCCGAGGAAGCGCCCACCGATGGAGAAGAAACCGTCACCTTTAACCTAGAACCTAGTTCAGGATATCTCGTAGGAGAAGATAGTTTCTCCACTATTATTTACGACACCCTAGAGGATGTTCCCGAATTACCCACAGTGCCTACTGTTGGAATTGCGCTTAGTGAGACAGAATTATTTGAATCTGAGGGAAATACTACCACTCTAACCTTTACCCTAGATACTCCACCCTCTCCAGAAGGAGTGACTATCAACCTTGATAGCGGTGAACGGGCAGCTCTGGGAGAATTTGATGTCTTTAATGCTGTGATTGAAGGTGGAAGCTTCCCTGCGCCTAACTTCCGAGCTAGTGGTTTCTTCTTCCAAATGACCGAACAAGTTGCAACTATCACTTTCTCAGCCTTTGATGAGACAACTAATCCTGCAATTGCCGCAGAAGATGCCCTAGAAGGAATTGAAGAATTTACCTTTGCGGTGCAGGCTGGAGTGGGTTACGCGATTGATCCTGATGCGAGTGAAGTGACGGTAACCATCGCTGACAATCCCGATTCTGTGATCCTCGACCCTGATGCTGAGGTTGGTAGTGAAGAAGAACCTGCTATTCCTTTTGAAGAGGAGTCTAATGACACGATCGCCACAGCGACTGATACTGGTTTGAGTCTTTTGAGTCCTAATTTCTTACTGCAAGCGGAAATTGATTCGACTCGAGCCACTCGTAACCTAATTGATGCGACAGAAGATGTTGATATCTACGCTTTCAATTTGGAAGCAGGGGAAAGCGTGACTATCGATGTTGATTCGATTCCCTTTGAGCTAGAAGATTTTACTCGTACTCAACGAGTGGATACTGAACTACGTATTTTTAATGAAGCAGGTGAAGAGCTATTACTCAATACCGAGGATTATGCACCAGATGAGGTCTTTGCTTCAGGTCGAGATCCCTATGTAGAGTTCACAGCGACAGAAGCTGGCACTTACTATGCGGGCGTCGCGATGTTAAGTAACCGGGCTTATGATCCCAATATTGCTGGTAGTGGCAGTGGTCGAGTCTTCCCCGATTTTGGCATTAATTTAGGTGAATATACCATTGAGTTTAATCTCATAACAGATTCCTTGACCCCAACCCAAGAAGGTACGGCCGGTGATGATGAGCTTTCTGGTAGCATCGCCGATGATGTTTTGAGTGGACTTGGCGGTGATGATTCCTTGTTTGGTAATGGTGGCAGTGATGTGCTCTTGGGAGGAGCTGGCAACGACGAACTATACGGAGAGAGTGGGGATGATACTCTTTTAGGCGGACCTGGTGATGATCTCTTCTACGGCAATAACGGCAATGACATCTTCACTGGTGGTAGTGGTAATGACGAAATTTTCGGTGGAGAGGACAGCGATGTTATTTTTGCCGGTGATGGAGATGATACCCTCTTAGCGAACGATAGTCGTGATGTCATCAGCGGTGATGATGGCAATGATCTTCTCTTTGCTGGCGGAGGGGATGATATCTTAATGGGTGTCACTGGAGATGATGAACTATTCGGGGGAGCTGGTAGTGATCTGTTTGTCTTTGGCAATGGTGATGGAACTGATACTATCTTCGATTTTGAGACAGGAATTGATCAAATTGGGTTAGTCGAAGGTGAACTCGTATTTGCTGATTTGACATTATCTCAAGATGGGGAAAACACCTTATTAGGTGTAGCGGACAGTGGAGAAACTCTAGCAGTGTTGAAAGAAGTTGAGGCTTCTAGTATCACTGAAGATAGCTTTGTTATTGTTCCTGATGTTTCCAATCCAGATGAAGCATTAGCATTAATTTAAGACGTATATGTATCAGTAGGGTAATTGCTGTTACCCTACTAATCTCTTTTTACTATTCTATTTGTTGGAATATATCATGCTGATTGATTCTCGATATTTGCAAACTGAGCAGATTGAAACTGACGTCTGTATTATTGGAGCGGGGCCTGCTGGTATCTCTTTAGCGAATGAATTTATCGGCCAAAGTACTGATGTTACTTTACTAGAAAGTGGGGGATTTGAGTTTGATTCCCCAACCCAAGCCCTTGCTGGGGGAAAGACTTTTGGTCATGTATTGCCACCGATCAAAGGTTGTAATCGACAGTTTGGCGGAAATTCTAATGTCTGGCATATAAAAATAGGAGAAGGTCAAATTGGCGCTCGACATGTTCCTTTTGACGAAATTGATTTTGAAAAACGTGATTGGGTTCCCCATAGTGGCTGGCCATTTAATAAATCTCATCTAATTCCATACTATAAAAGGGCTCAATCTGTCTGTGGACTGGGCCCTTTTGCTTATGAAGCCAGCGATTGGGAAAATGAGCAGCGTCAGAGATTGCCCTTAGATAACAATGTTTTAGAAACAGGAATATTTCAATTTGCTCCTTCTAGTCAGTTTCACACTAAATATCGTGACGCGTTGCAAGCAGCTAAAAATATTAAAATATATACTTATGCTAATGCAGTTGAAATTATTACTAATGAATCTGGCAAAATAGTAAATCAAGTCAAGATAGCATGTTTGAATGGTAAAAGGTTTCAGGTTTCAGCTAGAATTTTTGTCCTTGCTTGTGGCTGCTTTGAAAACGCAAGACTATTGTTGATGTCTAATAAACAGCAATCGGCAGGGATTGGTAATCAACATGATGTAGTTGGCAGATATTATCATGATCATCCAGAAGTTATTAGTGGTTCCTTTATTCCGCGCGATCGCAGCATTTTTAATCAAATAGCTCTTTACGATTTACGACAGGTCAATGGAACTCCTATTTTGGGCTTTTTGCGATTATCTCGTAAAGTTTTAGAACAGGAAAAACTTCTTAATGCCAATATGATGTTATTTCCTCGTCCTAGTCTCCGACAAAGCAGAGCGATCGAATCACTTAGTTCTTTAGTTGAGTCTTTGCTCGGTAGCCAAAAAGAATTATCGGGGATTTTTCAAAAAAACGATGAGTCTTTTTGGAAAAGGACGGGCAAGTTGCGGGATAAGTTACCTGGTGACCTGACTAATATAACAGTAGGGTTAGATGCTATTGTCAAAGCTGTTTATCTTTCTAAGATTCGAAAACAATCTTTAAGACCTTACCTATGTCATGATGGCTGGACAGAATCAAAAGATAATTCCCGTCTCTTTGAACGCTTTGAAGTTAGGAATCTCATTGAACAATCTCCCGATCCAGAAAATAGAGTTCAATTAAGTGATAATCGCGATGTCTTAGGTTGCCCAGAGATCGAGTTACATTGGCGATGGCAGAGAAAAGATGCGGAAAGATTTGCTCGTTCACTAGAGTTAATATCTAGTGAATTATCTAACGCTGGATTAGGTGAATTTCATAAATCATTAGATGATGAAGGTCTGCCAAAAGTCATTCGTCCCACTGGTTCTCACCATCTCATGGGTACTACCAGAATGCATCAAGATCCCAAACAAGGGGTTGTTGATTCAGATTGTAAGGTGCATGGCATGAGCAATCTTTTTGTGGCCGGGAGTTCCACCTTTCCCACTGGAGGCTCTGCTAACCCGACATTGACTATTGTGGCGATGTCCTTGCGCTTGGCTGATTTGATAAAAAAATAATAATAAAAACTTTTTTTATATATTTTCAGTAAAGATGTTATCAATAAATTTACGAAGAATAGTATTTTCAGTAAATTTATTGATAATTTCTTTTATTAGCTGTACTTTATTATAGTTACGATAAAGTTACTAGCTGCTAAAAAGCTATTGTAAAAAATAAAATTACGACAAAAAAATTTTTCTAAAGTCTAAAGTAATGAAAGACAAAGTAATTCAAGATAAAGTAACTAAAGATAAAGTAACTAAAGATAAAGCATCAAAAATTTACTTCATATTTAGCTCTATTTTCCTGGCTTATCTATGGGGTATTATCAC
>JBCCYD010000387.1:0-5981 GCA_039190385.1 Cyanobacteria bacterium P01_F01_bin.143
CCACAAACCAAAAATTAATCCACCAACTAAAGTTAAGATTGTGCCAGGAATGCCAATAACAGTCAGAACAGTATAGAGTCCCAGAAAAGTTAAGGTTACACAATTAGAACAGGAATTATTATTAAAATAATTGACCAGCAATTCCTGATTAAATACAGATCTAGCAGGGCCAATGGTACATAGTAAAAGTAAAGAAACTATCGCGATCGCGATCGCGAAGCGAGGATTGAATAAGATGCTTGATTTTCTTTGCTTTCTCGGTTTATAGTTTTGTTTTTTCTTGAGAGATAGTTTAGGCGTTTTCACAGTTTTTTATATTATTTTTTTGCTTCTTACTCCTTATAAAGTTTGAGAAACATTATCGCTTATAGCTTATCGTAAAATGTTCTTAAACTAAAGATCCTCCGCAACTAGAACCACTTCCTGCTGTACAACCGTAACAATAGTCTGCGGTTTTAATCTCATTAATAATATCAAGATTATTGGCATCTAATATCTTAGCTAAAGTCACACTTCTTCCTGAATTATCACTAGCAGAAAGATATTCCATTTGATTAAAATCGCAATCATAAATATTGCCAAAATAGTCAATAGACAATTCATTACGACACATGACATTATCTAAAGTAGCCGCATTAAAATTATCTTCCAAAAATTCTAAATAACCATCATGTAATTTATACCTTTGAAGATATTGTTTGGTTCTACCAATGGGAATATTGGTAATAGTAAATAAGTTATTGAATTTAATCTCAAAATTTTCTAATAAATAAGTTTTATAATCTTGTTCTAATTTTTTTTGATCAGGAGTTAAAGAAAAATTAGTATCTTTTGGTAATCCAGGATTATAAACTAAATCGATAATTAAATCAGGATTAGTTCCATAACCTAATTGATTCAGTTTTTGAATTGCCAAGATAGATTTGTTATATACTCCAGCACCTCTTTGTTTATCAACATTAGATTCCAAATAGCAAGGGAGTGAGGCACTGACTCTTAACTTATTTTCAGCAAAATATTCTGGTAAATCTTCATAACCAGCTTCAAAAAATATAGTCAAGTTAGAGCGCACGATAACTTCTTTACCCTGATTTCTAGCAGCTTCAACAATTGGCCGAAATCCGTAGTTCATTTCTGGAGCTCCACCAGTTAAATCTACCGTCTCTATTTGGGGAAAACGATTAATAATCTCAATTATTTGCTCACAAACTTCAGAGGATAGTTCTTCTTTCCTATTTGGACTAGCTTCTACATGACAATGAGCACAAGCTAGATTGCATTTGCGACCCAGATTAATTTGGAGAACTGTAATTTTATTCTTAGTTAAAGGCGTTTTTATTTTGTCACAAAATCGAGTTAAAGATGAATGACTAATTCGCTTATCTATACTAGCTTGCATAATTTATATCTCCTTATTACTCATTACTCATTACTTATTACTTATTGAAGTACAAAATAAGTAATTCCACTTAAGATAGCCGCGATCGGTAAAGTCAAAAACCAAGAACCCAGCACTTGAGAGAAAACATTAATATGGGCAGACCGAGAAATTACTCCAACTCCAAAAATAGAGCCTACAGAAACATGAGTAGTCGAAACAGGAACTCCCAAACGACTGGCAAAAATCACCAAAAACCCTGTCACTAAATTAGCAGATAATCCTTTACCCGCGTTAAGAGTTGTAATTTTCTTACTCACTGTCTGAGCGACTTTTTTCGCATTTAATAACCCACCAATTGCCATGCCTAAGCCGACAGCTAACATGCCACTTTTAATAGAAAAAGCCGATACAATTAGAAGTAAGGCCACAATTTTAGGCGTATCATTCAGACCTCGGGCAAAACTAACAATCCCAGCACTAATAAAATGGCAAGTATCTATCAATTTTTGACTATCAATTCCCAGAAATGTTCCAATATATTTTTGTTGACATTTTTCGGTAGTGTTGATTGTAATATCAGGAGTCATAACAGCTTGTAAAATATTGGTATTATTCGCCACTGTGACTGGAACCAATTCTTGTTTATTACCTGCACAAACACACCAAGCTTTGTCGATCGCGAAAAATAATCTTAGATAGCGAAAAATGCTATAAATAACAGCCGCTAAAATTGTAGCAACCAAAGGACTAACTAATAGCGGAATGAAAAAAGATTTGCCTAAAGCCGCAAAATTTAATTTCGTACCAATTGCCATCAAGCCTGCTCCAGTTAAGGCTCCTGTGAGACTGTGAGTTGTAGAGATGGGAAAACCAGTGACAGTTGCTAAAATTACAGTGAGCCCAGCACCAAGGGCTACTGCAATGTGAAACTGATTTGTATTCGCGATCACCGCAGGAACTAGTCCTTTACCCGAAAAGTTTTTCAATAGAGCATCAGCCAAGGCGATCGAGGCAATTGAACCGGCGAAGGTTGTCAAAGTCGCCCACCAAATAGCTAGCTTGTAGTTAATAGTTTCACTGCCAAATAAAGTTGCGACTCCTTTAAAGTTATCATTCGCACCATTAGCATAAGCAAGAAAAACCGTTGTCAAAAAAATTCCAATTGACCAAATCATGATTTATGTTTCAAAATAAATTACCCTGGTAGAGACGTAGCATGCTAAGTCTCTACGTACGTTATGCCCCTACGTCTAGCAACATTCTTCTGGAGAACAACAATCATCATTGCTACTAGTTTCAGTCAAATTATATTCCGAACCTTTTGATTCTCTAGCATGACGAATTGCCTTACCTTTACAAGAAAAAGCTTCTGCTTCTTCTAAAGGAATGTTTTCATAAGGTTCGATTGGGATAAGTTCCTTTTTATAGGGGCTATTGGGGTTAGTTAAAATCTTATAAGTCTTATCACATACTGCCATTCTTTCTCCACGACAATAAATATGACCATCATCATCTTGCACCTGTTTCCAAGGGCCTTTATAAACAACTGCTTGTTTGCGTTCCCAGCAAGGGCCTTCTTTCCCTTTATAAGCACGAACTGTCATAGAACGAAACTCAACACCATCAATAACTTGCCAGGGAGTCTCTTCTCTCTTTAAGATTTCGATACCATAAAATCCCGCATCTTCAAACATTTTGAGGAACATATCTTCGCGGAATGCTCCTGCGATACAACCACTCCAAAGTTCAGGATCATTTAAAATTTTGGAAGTAGGATCTTCATCGCACACAATATCGGAAATTATTGCTCTGCCACCACGATTTAACACCCGGAAAATTTCTGCAAATAATTCTTTTTTATCTTCAGGGCGCACTAAATTTAGCACACAGTTGGAGATTACAACATCAACGCTATTATCAGCAATTAAAGTTTCTTCTTTCTTTAAGCGATCGCATTCTGCTTCGTATTGACTAATACCTTCAATTGAAGAAATATTATTATTTTGTAACCAATTTTGTAAAGAATCTAAAGGTAATTTAAGATCTTGTATTTTCCCCTTAACAAATTTTGTATTGTGATATCCCAGCTTATTTGCGATTTCCCCTTGATATTTTCTCGCCAGAGATAACATCTCATCATTAAAGTCCACACCAATAATCTTCCCTGCCTCACCAACTTTTTGCGCCAGGATATAACAATTTTTACCTACGCCCGAACCTAAATCTACTACGGTTTCCCCTGAATTTACATAGCGAGTGGGGTCTCCACAGCCATAATCTTTAGCAACAATTTCTTCTGGTAAAATTTCTAAATAATTACCTTCATATTCGGTAGGGCAACAAAGACTCGGCTGCTGTTGTCGGGCACCTTCTTGATATCTTTCAAGTACTTCAGATTCGATATCATAAGCGATGGAAGCAGAATTTGATTCTTGTTGAGAAATAGCAGTTTCAGTCACAGATAATCAGTCCTTGTACTAAATTTAGACGACAGTTAATGGTTTGCTTAGTATAAAGCGGATTTTGATAAGATAACAAGTTTTCCCTAATCTTGTAATTGGGGGCCGTTGCTTTGCTATGACTCTATTAAAAAGAATGGAGATGAAATTTTCCTGAGAGTTAGTTAAAAATAGCCCAAGTAAACAGATCTCAGCTCCCTTCTTTCACAAGTTGGTAACTATCAAAGAAGTCTCAACAGTTTTCCAAACATCTTCTTTAGACGAAATTGAAATCTAATCCTGGAACAACATCATTAGTATTAGAAACAAAAGCAATTTTATCTCCTTGGAAAAAGATTTCGACGCCACCATTTAAGTCTGTAAGTGTATAGTCTGATTCTGTCCCAAATACTTGAAACTTATCTCCTTCACTAAAATCAAAGTCTGTAACAGTAGCAAAGCCAGCACCAAGATAGTAAGCCTCGCTAGAATCCCCCAAAATAAATAAATCGGCTCCCGAGTCTAGGCCTGATTCCCTATCCCCAGTAAGGCGATCAAATTCTCCAGACCCAGAATTGGAGGCAAAAGGATTAGAACCGACTAATGTATCATTGCCCGCACCACCATTAAGCACATCATTATTAGTCCCACCGACAAGAGAATCATTTCCTGTACTACCCACTAAGGTATCGTTCCCAGAAGATCCATTGAGGGTATCGTTCCCAGAACTACCATTGAGACGATCATTCCCAGAAGCTCCATTTATCCTATCTTCTCCAGCTCCTCCTCTTAAAATATTATTATCTCTATTTCCGATAATTGAATCATTTTGGCTGCTACCCAAAACATTAACGAAGTTAACAACATTACGATTTAAAACTGTACTAAAACCAGGAGTATTAACATTAATTTGTAGCGTTTCTGCTCTTAAGTCAACTTCTATAGACGTATCCACAGCACTAGAAGCATCAATCGTATTCTCTTGACCAGCATCGCCAATAATAGTTTCGACTCGGACTAAGGTATCCGTCCCAGATGTCCCCTTATCGACAATTCCGGTAGGCAAAAGAGTGATGTCACTGTTTAAACCGTTATAATTAATAGTGTCGTTACCTATATTACTGTTAATAATGTCGTTACCAGTGCTACCCCAGAAAAGATTATTACCAGAATTACCGTTGAGACGATCATCCCCCGAACCGCCGTCAAGGGTATCATTGCCCGAACCACCGTTGAGAGTATCATTGCCACTATTTCCTGATAAGACATCATTTTCTGTCCCGCCGTTGAGGTTGTCATTCCCCGAACCACCGTTGAGGTTATCATTTCCCGAACTACCGTTGAGACGATCATTCCCACTATTTCCGGATAAGACGTCATTTTCTGATCCGCCGTTAAGGGTATCATTCCCCGAACCGCCGTTGAGGGTATCTTCCCCATTACCACCTAATATACGGTCGTTACCCCCCAAACCATTTAATATATTATTATCCTGGCTCCCAGTAAGTGAGTCATTTTGGTCTGTTCCGGTAGCATTAACAAAGTTAAAAATATTACGATTCAAAACTGTACTAAAACTAGGAGTGTTGATGTTAACTTGTAGCGATGCTGCTCCTAAATTCACCTCTATAGAAGTATCCGTAGCACTAGCAGAATTAATCGTATTCTCTTGACCAACATCGCCAATAATCGTTTCGACTCGGACTAAGGTATCCGTACCCAATGCACCCTTATCAACAATTCCTGTAGGCAAAAGGGTAATCGCGCTATCTAAACCGCTGTAATCAATAGTATCGTTACCTGAATTACTGATAATCCTGTCGTTACCAGTACTTCCGAATATGTAGTTATTTCCAGAACCACCACTGATTGTATCGTTCCCAGAACCACCACTGATTGTATCGTTCCCAGAGCTACCTAATAAACGATTATTCCCTGAAGCACTGAAAATATTGTCATTACCAGAGTTCCCGTTGAGAGTATCATTACCTGTGCTTCCGTTGATAGTATCATTGCCAGAACCACCGCTTATTGTATCATTCCCATTCCTACCGTTGATTAAGTCATTGCCACCTTGACCGAGGATCGTATCGTTTCCGACAGTAGCAAACAGAATATTGTCGTTATTGTCACCGATAATTTGTACCATGATTATTTTTCTA
>JBCCYD010000388.1:0-5979 GCA_039190385.1 Cyanobacteria bacterium P01_F01_bin.143
AGTCCCCCAAACCCCCTGCTGGGGACGGTGTCCTCCCCAAACCCCTGACAATGTATTAACCCGTGAGTTGGAACAATTTGATTTTTTCGACTGTGTTCCAAAACGCTAGAAAATACTATATTAAGAGACTATATTCTAGTTAAAAGAATATCATCTAAAGTATGTATTTTATTTTTTTACAATGTGTGGCAACATCGAATTTTGTAAACCGAACAGCAGTTAGCAATTAGCAATTAGCAATTAGCAATTAGCCATTAGCCATTAGCCATTAGCCATTAGCCATTAGCCATTAGCAATATCCAACCCCACCGCATCCTTAACATGCTCTAAACCTTTACTTTCTAGACGCTTTAACACCCCTGACAAAACATCCTTGACCATCCAAGGCCCTTGATAAACCCAGCCAGTATATACTTGCAACAGACTTGCTCCGGCAACAATTTTCTCCCAAGCATCCTGGGCTGTGAAAATTCCGCCAACACCAATAATTGGTAATTTACCATCCGTTTCTTGATAAATAAAGCGAATAACCTCAGTAGCTCGTTCTTTTACTGGTTTGCCACTGATTCCCCCAGATTCTTCTGTAATGGGATTACCTGTTTCTGAGAGAATTTGAGTTTTCAGTCCATCGCGACGAATTGTGGTGTTAGTTGCGATCGCGCCATCTAATTGATACTTCAGTGCCAAATCAAGAATATCTTTAATTTCTGCCCAATCAAGATCGGGAGCAATCTTAATTAAAATCGGCTGTTCTTTGGTATTTGCCTCTTGTAATGCCGCTAATATGGGTTCTAACTGGGAACTAGCTTGCAGCGATCGCAAACCTGGAGTATTGGGAGAACTCACATTAATCACAAAATAATCGGCGACATCTTGCAGTAACTTAAAACTACCAACATAATCAGCGGCAGCATCTTCTAAATCGGCAATCTTCGACTTACATAAATTAATCCCAATGGGAATATTACGGACTTTTCTCTGCCAGATTTGCGAGAGTGTTTCCGCCATTGCCGCCGCACCCAGACTATTAGCTCCCATACGATTTAAAGCTGCATAATCATCTGTTAAACGAAACATTCTAGGGCGAGGATTTCCTGGTTGAGCATGATAGGTTACTGCCCCTAATTCAGCAAAGCCAAACCCAAAACTATCCCAAATTCCTGCTGCTGTCCCATCTTTATCAAATCCTGCTGCTAAACCAAAGATATTCGGGAAATCCATGCCCCAGAGATTTTGTTGCAAACGACTATCCTGTAAGCAAAAAGAGTTTTGAAATTGTTTAATTGCCAATCTTCCCCAACTAGTCTCACGAGCTGTTTCGAGTTTAGTGAGACTATTCAACATCTGACGATGGGCAGTTTCTGGGTCACTTTTGACAGCAGAAAGCAATAGAGGATAAAAGGGTCTGGTGAATTTGAGCATTATGATACTTAAAAAGATGAGAGTCTTTAACTAAAGACTGCAACAACTTCAGAATACCTTATCCCTTAAAGTTTCTTGAGTGATTTTTCTTTCAGGATTAAGTTTAAATGTAACTAAATTACTTAACCAAATGCTTGTCAATAAAAGAGATAACTTGCTTTGGTTTCACATTGTGATAGCGAACTTTATCGGGCATGATCACAATATTCGGAGCTTTCTTGCATTGTTTAAGACAACCAACGGTTTTAATTTCTACCTGATCGGCAATTCCTCGATTTTTCAATTCAGCTTTCAATAATTGACAAGCCGATTTACCGCCTTTTTTCCAGCAAGTTGATTTCTGACAAAACAAAACTTTGGCTTTGGATTTAGCAACCTGTGAGGTTTTCGAACTAGCGGTTGCGAATTTAGGTAATTTTTTCTTGGGAAGTAATTCTACTCGGTAAGCTTTGTATTTTACTCGTCCTTTGTGGAGTTCATATTTTCGCATCCCCGTTACTTTGAGCCAACATCCAGGATTGAGATGCTTTGCGAGGCTACGTCTGAGTTCCTTGGCAACTTTAATCGAATATTCTTCTTGTTCTGTTGATAATTGTAGATATTTAACACAATTGTCCGATTTCATGACAAGGTCTTCTAATTTGCCAATAATAGTGAACTCGGATACCAACGGTTGTACTGTAGCCATGATGTAGCTCTTTAATCGTTTATATTTTCATTAATTAGAAAGCCTTATTTTCAATTGAGTTTTATTTTCAATAAAATCCAATTACCCTCATACTCTAACAATATCTCCTGACAAAACACAAAAAATCAGAAAATAACGTAAAGTAATCAGACAATAGAAAGGATCCGTTACGTTGTGTTTGAACCGTTTGAATGACCCAGAACTTCATCGGCCTAGCTCTAATGCGAAGATTCCAATTGATGATATTGGAGTTATTTATGAGAGTCGCTGTAAAGGTTCCGGTAGGAGTGCTTGTGATGAAAGGGGACCCATCTAAACCTAGAAAAGGAAATCCCCTGTCAACCTGAGTAGCCGGAAAGACAAAGTAGACAGTACTCCAAAGAGTAAAATCTCTTATCTGCGGTCCCAATTGGCGATGTTATCACGAGTATCTAAGTGAACAAAAGTATTGTAGAGTCCCAATCCACCTCTCAAGACAAACGTTGAACCATCCGCAGGGTTTGTGAATGTCTGACCACGATAGCTATTTAAAATATTTCTCCACTGCTCGGAGTTACCTGTCGTTGAGGTAAAATCAACCGCCTTGAACTGTAAATGCTGTGAGAACTGAGCTCCACCAATACATGCGTTGTATTCTGGATTCCGATAAACACTGGTTAAGTAAATTGGGGCTCCAAGCTCAGTCCGAAGTCGCTGCAACACAGCCAGGGTGGGTGCAATGTTATTCCATAGGTTACTAGGAGGGATAGAGTTGGAAATGGTTCCACACCGTTTTGTAGTAAGCCTTGTAATTTCACTGCCAGAAAAATTGGGCAGACCGGGCCATCCATCAATGACTTGAGCGAGATCGGACGCTGAGCTTATTGTTTCAGCTACATTCCCAGGTGTTGGAACTTCTTCAGGTTCCGGTGCATCTCCCTCAATTTCGATTAGACGCAATTCAATTCGTTCTAGTGTTGCTTTAATATCATCTAGTGTAATGGCTCCGTCATCACCTTGAATAGTTACAGTTAAGTTAGCAAGAAGTTGATTCCCATCTAAACCTTGCGCGTAAACTCCTGAAGAAAATGCAACCATCAAGCAAATCGAAACAAAAAATGTGAAGACAGCCGTTAAGAAACGTTTCATGATTTCTCCTAAATTAAACATAAAATAAATTAGCTTAATCTTTACCTATGGAGCCCAACACTAAACTTTTACAGCGCACTAGAGCAACTGGATGAGTTTTGGTCTTTAAGTACTCTATATATCCTACATTTTGCAGGTAGAGGAATATAGGTAAGGTATTTTATGAAGATTTTAGAATAATATCTTTGGATATACAAGTTAAGTTTTCAAGCTTTTTCTCAACTCTCTCATGAATAATGCAGATTAACCCGAAGAAAAACAAAATAAAATGAGATTGTGCGGAACTTTAGCTTACACAATCTCATTATTTTAGAATTAATTATCTAAGAGCAATTAGCCATTAGCAATTAGCAATTAGCACTTTAAATCGAAGGCTCAATGGCAATACAATTATGCAATCTTAAAGTCGCCGCAGCAGCATAATTGCGACCTGAAGGATTGTTGGGGAAGAAAGAACTTCCTACTTCGTTATAAGGAGAAGCGACTTGGCAAAAACCAGACATGGTTTCAACCTTGTTTTCTGCCCAATGTCCAGAAATATCATCAAAATTAGTAGTTGCTGAGGAAAGAGCTAATTCTGAGGCTTTACCTCTGGTGGTATTGACAAATTTGGCTGCACCTTCTAGAACTGCCATCAATTCTGCTCTGGTTACAGGTTGTTGGGGCCGGAAAGTTCCATCCTCATAACCTTTAACAATTTGATTTTCTTGCGCCCATTGGATTTTTGCCGCACTCCAGCGATCGCGAGCCACATCGGGATAGGACTGAGTAGTTGCCACATCAGGAGTTTGAACCTGTAGATCGCTAACCGTACTCAAAGCGCCAATAACCATTGAGACTAATTGTTCTCTGGTTAAGGGTTCTTCAGGACGGAAAGTATCATCTTTAAAACCAGCCACAAAACCTAGAGCGACAGCTTGTTCGATTTCATCTCTATAAATATCTTGAGCCGTGTCATTGAAGCTAGCACTAAGAACTGGGGGAGGAGTTGGCGGAGTATCTCCAGCGGCTGCGATCGCGACGCTATCACCACTAAAGAAAAAATGACCTAAAGTTTTACCTTCATAGGTTTTTTTGGCAAACTGCCAACCCGGATAAAGATGAATTTTGAGAAATTTTCCTTCAGATTTGCCGAAAGTTGTCCCAATCACAGTTCGAGAACGGTCTTGACGATTAATAGCAACTAATTGTATTTCATCTCCTTTCTCAGTTAAATCTAGACCGTAATCTTGGCTCGTATCCTGACCATCAAGACGCACAGAATAACCATTACTATCAGTAGCACGACGACATTTTCCTGTGAAATCGAAAGTTGTCCATAAAGGATCAACAATAGTTGGTTGAGAGCTAATTTCATTCCAACAAGTTTCTTTTCCCGGGATTTGTTCGACCAGAACTAGATTGTGAAATCTGCCTACAGGAACGGCAACCGCAATAACCTGACTTTGATCTATTCGTTGTTCTCCAGTTTGAGCTTCCGCAGGAGAGGTCAAATTTAAGTTGCTTCCCAAAAGAATGGTGCTGATAGCTGCTATTGCTAGCTTATTTCTCAGTTTCATAGATCTAATAATCCTTTACGAATATGGCTCAAAATTAGACTCGATAATCAGTCTTGGTGGCAAGACATAATCTATAGCAGTTTTCATCGTCATAAAGTCTCAGTTTTCGCTAATGGCTGATCGCTAATAGCTAATTATGGACCTAACGATTGAAAGAAACGCTATATTCATTCTTTACTGTTTTACTTTATGGATATGATTTCGACAAAACTTACTTGACAAATTCATATGTAAACCCCAGCCCAATTTCAGACTGATCATCTTCTCCATATGTTCCTGACTAGTGCCGCTACGCGGAAGTAATAAGTAATGAGTAATGAGTAATAAGTCTTTATTTCTAGACTTTTTGATTATTCCTAACAGTTAGCTTATTTATGCCCACATCCACTAGGCTGAAGAAAAATATCTACATAAACTAATAATTTACTATATACATCTAGATTAAATTGTACTAATTTGACAAAAAAAATGTCTTCCCCAAGAGGAAGACATAAGAAAACAACAATTTCAAACAATACTTCGATAAAAACAAAAACCAACTTCTGACACAATTAAAAACTTGATGTGTGTCAGTTTTTATTATTCGACGGGAGCTTCTTCTCCAGTTTCGGAAGCGGATTCGGCATCAGGTTCGATGATAACGGCATCGTCTTCCATTAATTCGGTCTCTCCTTCCCCGACTACATCTTCAGTTCCTTCAATAATCGCACCAGTTGCAGGATCGATTTTCTCTCCAGTTGTCGGATCGATAATATAGTTTTGCTCAGAAGTATCTAGAGCTTCGCCTTGAGGATTGGCATTTACTGGTGTCACAACACCAATAAGAGTCATCAGACCAAGACTTGCAAACAAAAATAGTTTTTTCATGATTGTTATGTTTTTTGGCTATTCTTTAACATTCATGACGATAGAAGTAAAAAGTAAAAAATTTGATAGTCTGAATCTCTTGGGAAGAATTTTTCCAAATCTAAAAGAAGAAGTGGCTGGATTGGGAAAAAGAAAAGGTTTGATTTTGGGGAATAGTCTGTTGCTGTTGATAAGTTATGAGTAGATAAGAAACTATAATCGTAGCTAACAACCTCTCTAGGAAACGACCCCAATTAATATTTTCATTTCTCATTTTCTTTCTCCTCAACTAGAAAAATTGCCTATTAATTTCTAATTAGGTCTGAGATTCTAAAC
>JBCCYD010000389.1:0-5974 GCA_039190385.1 Cyanobacteria bacterium P01_F01_bin.143
AAAAGTTGCAACACATGGGCTTAAAAAACGAAGGTGACATCCAATGGTTTAAGTTCAACTGCTCCAATTAATATAAAATAAAAGAAGTTTGTATTAAATTAATTATAATAATGGGCTTTTATGAAAAATATTCGTATACTGATAGTCGATGATCAAAACTTCACTCGGGAAGCTGTTAGATCAATATTAGAGCAAGAATCAGATTTTGAAGTCGTTGGTCAAGCTGAAAATGGTTTCAAAGGTATAGAAAAAATTGCTGAATTGTGTCCTGATGTGGCAGTGATTGATCTAGAAATGCCTAAAATGAATGGGTTTGTTTTGGCACAAAAGATCAAGCAACAATTCCCGAAAACCAAGGTAGTCATATTAAGTTCTTGCGAAGATCATGATAGTATCAACAAAGCGGTGAAAGCAGGAGCCAAAGGTTATCTTCTCAAAAGTACTTCTGGCACGGAGCTAACGGATACAATTCGTTGTGTTCAAAGGGGATATTTTCAGTTGGGCCCAGGATTATTTGAGAAATTAGTATCGGGTTTCATTGAAGAAAATAGCAATACCACAGAGAATTTATCCCAATTAGAAAATAAATCTCAGGATAATTTTGTTCATTTAGAACAGGAAATTAAAACCAGAAATGAACAGACCCGCGCTGAAATGTTTCAGGAGTTAGATAGGCAAATTAAGCATCTCAAGACTGAATTTCGTCAGGGTTTAAGCAATTTTCAATCCCAAGTAGGAAATCAGGTGAGACAAGGTTTGGAGTCTTTAAGCGATCGCATCAACTATAAAATGATTGATAATAATAGTCTCGAAGAAAGGATTCAAGCTTGGGATTTTGAGCGAAAAAAAGAATTAAACCATCTGCTGACAGGAACGAAAAAAACAGTTAGTAATTTAGAAAAGCAGGTTATGATTCTGCGTTATTGTCTAATTTTCCTCGCCATCAGCTTTTTTGCCGAAAAACTCGCAGTTTTTGTATTTTAAACCTAACTTTTTTACTAATTTTGTGATGTGCCCTAGCCAATTTTGTAAGATCGCTTTAGGATAAATTGATTACTGTTGACTATTCACTGTTTACTGAATTCGATGAATCAAGCAGATGTTCCCAAAATAGCGATGACAGAGTTAAATTATGATTTGGCTGTGGCTCAGGCGATCGCGCTGATCAAAAGCTATAGCTTTGACACAAATGGCAATCCCGCAGAAAAATTAGTCCAAAGATGGCTCTATAATTATCAGGGAAATTGGGTTCGTTTAGCCGCGATCGAAGCTTTATATTTAGGACGATATAAGTCCATTTCAATTGAGCAAATCATGGCAGTTTGGCTCCGCATTGGAACACCAAACATTCATTTTAAAGGAGAGTTCGAAAGATTAATCTGTCGCAAATTACCTAAGCATCTGGTAGTAGCAGATTCTTTTTGGTTTGAAACAGATGTTGATAGTTTTAAGGAGAATTCAAATACTGACTATCTACAGTATAGCCAGTATAACAATTTACTAACTAGCAAATCATCGACCCAAGCTGAGCTGGACTTTTCTAACAGAAATAATCCCAAAAGCAAAGCACTTTCTGATGTCAAGAAGATATTAAAACCGGAATCAAATAAGACTGGGGATGGATATCATCTGCCCTATCAATCTACAACAATTACTAATTTTAATCCTATTCTGGATAATTCTTCTTTTTTTGCCAAGCTAAAATCTTTAGCCTTAGCAGATTTAACTATTAATTAAGCTCCTTGCTCTCACGCAGCATAAGTAGGAAAGTTAAATGCGAAATATTTTACTGCTGATTCTGATCTGTGTCTTAGGAGGATGTAATCTCAATGGTAAAGTTACCCGAGAGTCTTCATCGAGTTCAGCTTCAACTAATGGTGAATCTGCTCAATCGGTTGTCAACTCGCAACTGACTGCGGTGGATGTCAAGATTGCTGAGTTAAGAACTCTTAGTCAGGCGAGTGAATATGTGGGAACGACTGAACCGATTAGAGAAATTTTACTGCGATCGCAAGTTGAGGGAAGCTTATTAGATTTAAGGGTCGAAGTAGGAGAAGAAGTTAGCAAAGGTCAAGTAATCGGCAGATTGGATAGTAGTTTATTAACGGCCGCTGTTAATCGAGAGAAAGCCGAACTTGCTAGTTTAGAATCAGAATTAGCTAGTGCAAAAATCCGAGTTAAAAATTCTGAAATCGCTTTAGAAGAGTCTCTGCTTAGATTGGAACAAGCCAAGAATGATGCTCAAAGATATAGTGATTTGGCTGAGCAAGGTTTAATCTCATCTCAAGAAGCGGAATCTTTTCAAACTACCGCAGAACTTGCCCAGAAAACGGTCTTGGTCGCTACCGAATCGATTAAAATTGCCCAGCAAGCGGTAACGGCAAGTATTGCAGAAATTGCATCACAACAAGAGGCGATCGCGGAGGCTACCGAACGCCAGACCTATACCCAATTAATTGCCCCAGCCACGGGAATTGTGATTGAAAAAATCAATGAGCCAGGTAATTTAATTCGAGAAGGGGAAGAAATTATTGAGATTGGAGATTTTAGTCAGATTAAAGTAGTTGTGCCACTGTCTGAGTTGGATTTGGGCAAAATTAGTGTAGGAAAATCGGTTGCTGTAACATTTGATGCGTTCGGCGATCGCGTCTTTACGGGAAGGATCAGTCGGATTGCTCCTGCGGCGAATTCTAGTACTCGACAAATTCCTATTGAAATAACAGTTACTAATCCGGTCAATCAAATTAAGGGCGGATTACTGGCTAGAGTTGAGCTTGTTACCGATGCTGCGACTGAGGTTATCATTCCTGAATCGGCTATTGTGGAGGAGGCAGGAGAAAATTTTGTTTTTGTGGTGACGGAAGAAGACTCAGTGAAAAAACAAGGGGTTGCTCGCAAAAGGAAAATCAGGATTCGCGATCGCAACCAAGGTCAAGTGGCAATTTCAACGGGAATTCGAGCTCAAGAAAAATTTGTGATCCGTTCAGCGAAGCCTTTAACCGATGGAGAAACTGTTTCTCTTAGCATTCTCTCCGAATAAGTAATTGGTAATCTTTAGATCATTGGTCATTAATTTGTTCAGCTTCGGGACAATCTTCAGACACCATGATTTCTGTGCTATTTTTTGGAACAGAAGCTAGTTTTCGAGTGACAGCACCGATACTATCCAACCGCACCATTTCTTCCCAAGAGCTAATTTCTTCTTCATCTTCAATTTCATAGCGAATAGTAACAAGATCGCCCTCGAAGTCAACAATTGTACCGTTTTCAATCCATCTTTGTTGATCCCGTAAAAAAAGACAAACCTCACGACCATCTTGATAAAGTTGATAAATCTTGCGATGCAGCATGGGTTCTCCTATAAAAATGACTCCTCTAAATTGGGAATTGCTGTCTAATATGTTTAATGATCTACTATTGTTACATAATTTTGTATGCAGATTATTGCAAATTGATTTGATGTCCACAGTATAGCCGCGATTTTAAATTATGCAGATTCTTCATGGATGTTTTACTTTAAATGTATGAAGGGAAATTCGGCTATCTACAATATTTTGAGGCAATCTTAATAAGATCTAAAACTTTTTCCTGATTATTTTTCTGGAAAACTTGCAATGAGGAACTTGTATTTGCTATGCTAGTCTGGCGCATCAGATAAGGCGTTTGCCAGGATAGCTCAGGTGGTAGAGCAGAGGACTGAAAATCCTCGTGTCGGCGGTTCAAGTCCGCCTCCCGGCATCTTATTTTATACATTAATATACATTCAAAAATTAACTGTCCTTGTTAACAAAATACTGTCACGAGTAACACAATTCTGTAGTTGTTTAGCACTACCGGACAAATAATTATTTAACGTACATCACTTTGTAAATTGATCAAATAAATACATTTGAATATTTAAATTAACAAGCTACATCTTGATCTAAAAAATAAGAGCGATCGCATTTTTTGCAATAAGAAAGGCGATCGCTTTTGCCGTACTCTACCCAAAGGATCTTCGCAAATTAATGAATTTAAACATAACTACATTATTCCTCTTCGCAATCTAGCCGATAATCTAGATACAAAAGAAAAAGACTTAAACAATAGTGACAATGAGTATTTTTAATCAAATTTTAGATGCGATCGACAATCCAGAAAAAGAAGCAAGTCCCAATCAACTAAGTTCGATCCTCAGTACAGTACAACAGTTAAGCGGAAACTATCAAACTAATCCCGATGCCGTACAATCAGCAATGTCCATCGTCGGCAACTATACCAAGTCCGCATTACAACAACAGCGTAGTCAAGGTGGTACGGCTCAAGTCAATCAATTAATCAATCAGTTTGGTGGTACTCAGGCTAACTCACAAGTTTTATCAACTCTATTTAATAGTTCTCAGCTACAGAATATGATTCAACAGATTAGTCTTCGCACTGGTTTGGATGCAAACATGATTCAAGGAATGCTGCCTATTTTGGTTCCCTTGGTTCTAAATTTCCTCAAAACTGGTAATAATAAAGGTAATATTCAGATTAACAATCCCGTTGTCAGTAGTTTCTTAGACTCTGATGGAGATGGGGATGTGGATTTAAAAGATGCTCTAAATATGGCATCTCGTTATCTTGCTGGATAAGCAAAACAGTATCTTAATCCCCAAAACAAATACCCAAACCCCGAGCCGTTTTAACTAAAGTTCCTTGGGGATCAACAGAATAATAGGTCTTAATCGCTTCTGTAATCGGTACAGCTTGAACCGATCTATCTCGCCATGCCACCATGTAGTCATACTTCTCTTCGGCAATTAAGTCCACCGCAGCTACACCAAAAGCAGCAGCCAAAATCCGATCCAAAGGAGAAGAAGTACCCCCTCTTTGAGTATGACCTAATACTGTGACTCTAGTTTCAGCGCCACTAAGTTTCGTAATTTGTTCCGACAAATACTGACCAACACCACCCAAGCGACAATCGGCAAAATGTCCCTGTTGTATCGGCTCACCCATTTCTGTGCAAACGGCTTCGGAAACTACCGCGATCGAATAATCTCTACCCCTAGTTTGTCTAGCTTTAATCTGTTCACAAATCTTTTCTAGTTGATAAGGAATTTCAGGAATCATAATAATATTGGCTCCCCCGGCAATCCCAGCATTTAAAGCAATATGGCCAGCATCTCTTCCCATCACCTCCACAATCATGACTCGACTATGGCTAGCTGCCGTAAAATGCAGGCGATCAATCGCTTCTGTTGCAATATTAACCGCTGTATCAAATCCAATAGACCGTTCTGTCATATTGACATCGTTATCAATAGTTTTCGGAATCCCTACTAAGTTAATACCACCTTGTTGAGCTAATTTTCGTAAAATAGCCAAACTACCATCGCCACCAATCCCAATCAAGGCATCTAAATTTAGTTGGTGATAACCCTCAATAATTTCTTCTGAGCGATCGACAAAGCTTCCGTCATACATTGGAAAAGCAAAAGGATCACCCTTATTCGTTGTCCCCAGAAAGGTACCTCCCATAGTGAGGAAAGGATCTACTTTTGATACTGTTAATTTCATAGCTTCTGGAGGACGGGTCATTAAGCCATGAGTAGCTTTACAAATACCAAAAACTTCCCAGCCATAGGATTTTATGGCACAACGAGTAACCGCCCTAATAACCGCATTTAAGCCTGCACAATCTCCTCCACTGGTGAGAATTCCAATTCTTTTATGATCTCGCATCTATATTCTGAATTCTAAATGAAATTACAAACATATATTGTTTAGTAGTTTGAGAATATCAGTATTGATTACTCAATAGATGTAAGTTTTTTATATCTTCTTGAACAATTGTTACCGTATATTTACTGTTATTGAGTGAAATTGATGACTGTTTTTGATTATTTATCAGCAATCAGCAATTGATAGTATAAATTTTTAGCAAAGCATCAATAAATCACTAAATTCACAAATAATACCCTATTAATATTGTTTTATTTATAAATTT
>JBCCYD010000390.1:0-5960 GCA_039190385.1 Cyanobacteria bacterium P01_F01_bin.143
TCAAAGAAACAAATCAAGAAATATCAGAAAAATTACGCAAAGAAAAAACAAGCTATTTGAGCTAATTTATTATGCTATGAGTACAAACCATGAAATAAATTTGATTCTAAAAAGAAATCAACAGCAATCAGTGTTTTTACCTAATCAAAGATACCTATTTTTCTCTAAACATTACTCATAAAATACACTGTTGCCGTAGTAAGTTTTAGCCATTATATTATGGAAGATCGATTGTGATTTTGAATTCAAATTTTTTGTAACCTTAAGTTACTCAAATGAACCAGAATATTTTTTATCTTTATCGATCGCAAATAAAGGGTATTAGTCCGAAACTGGGTATTGATTTTTTGATCGAAAATAATTCATTAGCAATTAAGTTAAGTAAGGAGTAACTAAATGACTAGTTTTGTGTCTGGCGATTCCGTTTTTGTTGGCGAACCTGTAGGTGACGGTCCAGCAAATGGTTCACCTATAGCTGGCTCACCATTTGTGGTTAGAGGTTCAGTAAATATTAATACTGCTCCTTTAGAAGGTCAGGGTATTAACTTAAAAATCTTAAACGTCGGTCCTAATGGCAATAATGATGCTGTTTATGCTGGTGACGAAACTGACATTATAAGAACTGGTGCTGGCAATGATGTCGTTAATGCTGGTGGCGGCGATGACTTTGTTGTTGGTGGCGGTGCCAACGATATCATCAGAGGTGGTGACGGCGATGATGTTATCAGAGGTGGCTCTGGTGCTGATGTTCTAATCGGCGGCGAAGGTGCTGATGTATTCAGAATCATCGGTGATCCCGTTGACGGAGCATATGGTGCAGATAGTGACTTACGATTTGATAGTGCTGGTAACGTAATCGTTGATGCAATTGTTGACTTTAACGATTCTGAGGACTTGTTAGTTCTTCAAGATCTAAACGTTAATGGTATTGGAACCGTTAGTTACCATGAAGATACTGGTAATGTGACTCTTACTGATAGTGTAGATCCAGATATTTCGAGAGTAATTGCCAAGTTACCAGCTGGTCTAGATATCGTGGAAATTGATCAAGGCGATGGTAACTGGACTTTAATGTAATTTTTATGCCGAGCTAAATTTACGAATTGTAACTTAAGCTTAGAGCAAATCAATAACCTACAACTAATTGGTTGTGGGTTTTATTTTTTTTTGGTAACTTCAAACAGTAAGGATTTAGCAATTCCTTGAATTAGTAGCAACTATGGTAAGTGAACCGAATGTCAAACAGATCAAAACTTACATGGCTCAAGGAAAATGGAGTAATGCGATCGCGATTTGTGCTCAACTGTTAAAGAATAATCCTACTCAACAAGAAGTTTATCCTTTGCTGGCCAAAGCTTATGCCCACCAAGGAGAGTTTGATCGTGCGATCGCAGCTTATCATATTTCCCTGGGCAATCAACCAGATCAAGCTCAAATTCATGCAGAGTTGGGGCTACTTTACAGTAAGCAAAAAAAGTTTACTCAAGCAATTAGTAACTATCAAAAAGCAATTGCTCTCAAACCGAACTGGGCAGAAATCTATTACAACTTAGGGGTAATCTGGCATGAATTTGGGGATTGGGAACAAACTATTGCGGCTTATCAGCAAGCAGTAAAGCATAAACCGAATTACTCAGCAGCATATTTTAATCTAGGTTTGTTATACGAAAATCGAGGACAATGGAAGAATGCCGTAGCCAACTACCAACGGGCGATCGAACTACAACCCTACAATATCAGAGTCTATAGCAATTTAGGTAGTACTTTAGCTAGACATCAAAAATATGAATCAGCTATTGAAGTTCTACAACAGGGACTAAAAATAGATCCAACTTGGGCAACATTGCATAACAACTTAGGCCAAGTTTTCTTGTTACAAGGGAAACTAGATGAGGCTTTAGAAAGCTTTGAATTAGCTTTATCTTTAGAGCCAAATATGGCTTTAGCAAAACATAATTTGAGTAGATTATGGCAACAGGAATCTAATTATGATCAAGCTCTGTCTTTCCTTGAAGATGTTATCGAATTAGACCCTAATAATTCTTTTGCCCATAATAATTATCTTAGCCTTTTACTGAAAAAAGGTAATTTACAAGCAGTAATTCCCCATTGGCAATATTTGATTTCCCAGAATCGAGAATTCATAGAATTTTATTCTCGACAAGCAATGAAATTAGATTCGGACGATTTATTAGCTAAAGGAAAAATTGCTTGTGCCAAATTTTTGAAAGCAGTGACAGAAGAGGATGACAGCTCTCAAATCTATAATCACCTTTGCCACACATTGTTGTATTGGGGGGATATGCTGTTTGACTATGGAGGTGTTGGCATTAACCGAGCAGAAATTTATTATCAGTATGCATTAGATATCAAACCCGATGAAGTAGAACTGTATCTGCGTTTAGGTAACTGTTTAAGCAAACAAGATCGAACTGATGCCGCGATCGCGATATATCAAAGAGGATTAAACCTACAAAATAATCACCCGCAAATAGCTCTTCAATTAGAAAAAATCCTTGAAGAACGCTATCAATCACTAGAGATTAACAAGATTAACAATCAAGAATCTACATCAGTTTCTAATAAAGAAGATTTATTTCCATTACCCAAAGCCATTTATCATTACACGAATGACTGGATTAGAAATTGTCAACTCCAAGATTACAACTATGTGGAAATTCCTTGGCCAGGAACATCTGCTCAAGCTAATAAATTAAAGCAGATTGCCTCAGAACCCATTACAAAAACCGAGAAAACAACCTCTAATCTCGATTGCACTGGGGTTCACTGTCCCAAATGCATTGGTGAATTGATAGAACTTTTTGAACCCAGACAGATTGCCAATAATGTTTACAAACTAATTCCCGGAAAATTTCCCCAGATTGATTCCCCGTTACCTTTTGTGGTCACAATTCCCCAGGGAAAAGCTTGGGTTGCTCCTTACAAAAATTCTTGGGTTGTTTGTAATGGCTTAGCCGTAATAACTCCTGATGGTTATTTACTTGGAGATCTCTCCCGTTACTATCTTTGGTTTTTACCGAATTGCCCTTATAAACATAAAAAAGATCATCTTCTATATCAATTGGATAGTTTGCCCTCTGTCACTAAATTAGATGGAAAAGTGGCCTTACTTTCGGCAATGTCAGGTCATGTTTACTATCATTGGATGTTTGATATTTTACCTCGGCTAGATTTGATTAGGAAAAGTGGAATTTCTTGGGATAGCATCGACTGGTTTGTCGTTAATAATATAGAAAAAGATTTTCAAACTGAAACTCTAAATTATTTAGGAATTCCCTTAAATAAAGTCATACTGAGTGATCATGATTCCCTAATCCAAGCAGAAGAACTAATTGTTCCTTCTTTTCCTGGATATCAAGATTGGGTTCCCGAAGGCAGCATTAATTTCTTACGCGAAACTTTTCTACCCCAAGCTAATTTAGAAAATAGAAAATATCCTGAGAAAATTTATATTAGTCGCTCACGTTCTTCAAGCAGACATGTTATTAATGAAAAAGAAGTCATTGAGCAGCTTACGACCTTAGGTTTTCAAACTGTATTTCTTGAGGAAATGTCTCTGACCGAACAAATAGCCTTATTTGCTAATGCGAAAGTAATCATCTCACCCCACGGCTCTAGTTTGACTAACTTAGTTTTTTGTTCTGCCGACACCATAGTTATTGAACTTTTTTCCCCTCACTATGTCAGAACCTATTATTGGATTATTGCCCAACAGTTAAAATTAAAATATTACTATTATTTAGGAGAAGTATTTGACTGTAAGTTTCTCAGAGACTTAATGTACCAAAATAGTTTAACAGAAGATATTTTAGTTAACTTTAAATCTCTCAACTTAGTTTTAAAATTAGCTGGAATCTTGAAACAGTGAACAGTTATCAGTCATCAGTTATCAGTTAATCTCTAGCTATCAAATGTAACTTATCTTGTGAATTCTAATTATTTAATCAAATCGATCTTAGAATATGCAGCAGCTTTTGCTGATGTAGAACATGACAGTCAAGATTGGCAAACTGCTTGTCGAGATCTGGGAAATTTACTTCAGGGTATGGGCAGATTTGAAGAAGCAGTCAACTGGAATTCTTTAGCGCTAGAGACGAAGCCTGATCTAGCAGAAATTTATAGTCGATTAGGGAGAATTGCTGCTCAAGAGAAAAATCTAGAAGTCGCAATTGATTTATTTGAAGCAGCTTTAAAATATAATCCTCATGCCGAACATCTTTATGCAAACCTAGCTCAACTTTATGGTCAGTTAGGTAACAAAGATTTAGAATTAGATTATTGGTACAAAGCCATTAGTATTAATCCCAATTTATTTGATGCCCAAGCTTATTACAAAATTGCTCAAGCTTTCAAACAACAAGGGAAACTTGAACAGGCAATCGATTGTTTTCAAAAATCTAAAGGGTTGGGCAAAGAAGTAATTGCAGCAAGCTATGAATTGGGAGAAATTAATTTAAATCAAGGCAATCTGGAAGCAGCTAAAAATTGTTACCAAAATATTTTAGAAAAAGATCCTAACCAAGCACAGGCTCATTATAAACTAGGTTCAATATTTTTTCGTCAAAAACAATTAAAATCTGCGATCGCGGAATTTCAACATACAATTAGGCTCGCACCAGATTTTCCTTGGGTTTATCGTGATTTAATTCAAATCTTTGTGCAACGCCAACAATGGGATGAAGTGATCTCTGTTTGTAATTCAATTACTCATTTAGGAGAACAATTTCCTTGGGTCTATGTCCAATTAGGAAATGCTTTACGGGAAAAAGGACGCATAACTAACGCAGCCTTAGCTTACCAAAAAGCCTGTGCTGTTCGAGGATGGAAAGAATGTTGGGATAAAGACTATTTCTTCGAGCAAGATACTTTTACCTATCGTATTCCCCTGGTTGAGCCTCATCTTCAACATTTAATTAATCAAGAATCAACTAATATTTTAGAAGTTGGTAATTATCAAGGTATGTCTAGTTGTTGGTTATTAGATAAAATTCTGATCGCTCCTAATTCTAAACTAACTTGCCTTGATCACGAATTTGATAAAAAATTACAAGATAATCTTCTTAAGACCAAAGTTAAAGATAAAGTTAATTTATTATCAGGCAATGTTCACGAAAATCTTAGTTCTTTAAGTCCTAATAGTTTCGACGTGGCTAATCTTCAAGATAAAAGAAAAAAATGGGAATATGTTTATAAAAGTACAGGCTTAGTTTGGAAATTAGTAAAAATTGGTGGTATCGTAATTTTTAATGATTATGGATGGCGTCGTAGTAATATGCCAGAACTAAATCCAAAAAAAGGAATTGATAAGTTCCTCGATTCTATTCCTGGTCAATGGGAAATTATAGTTAGCTCTTCGGGAAGTCTGCCTTTTATCATCAAAAAGTTAGATAATTAACTATCAATTATACACTACAGCCATTAGCCTCTATAGGCTTAACAATAATTTCAATCTCTTGAAAACCCGCTTTTGTCAAAATAGTAGTAACAACGGTTTTTGCTTGAGCAAGAGAGGCTTCTAATATATTCCCAGCACAAGCCTCAACTCTAATCATCCTCAAAGCTTCTTGTTGCGCTTCGTCTTGTAATTCCTGTTCAACATGAGCTCCTAAGCCTTTTTTATAAGTATCAATTACACTGGATTTCTGAATATCCAGATAAACATTGCTTAATTGCGGAGCAGGTAACACTATGGTTACAGATTTATCTTGATCGCTAATATTCTTGACTTCTATTTGACTAAAATCGATTCCTGCCTCGACTTTTCCCACTCCTTCATAAATGAGATTGGTTTCGCCAATATTAAATCTTCCTAGGTTCCTATTTTCAGTTACTTTAATTGTGGTTTTATTGACAACTCCAGCGGTGGTTAAAGTATCCATAGATTGAATCCCACCAATAATCAAGTTTTGAACCTCAGTCGTAGTGTAGGTAATGGGAAA
>JBCCYD010000391.1:0-5927 GCA_039190385.1 Cyanobacteria bacterium P01_F01_bin.143
AAGAATAGCTAATGCTCTTAAAAAGCTAGAAGAACTCACAAAATATGAATCTATTAATGAAAATGTATGTTTTCTAATTATTGAAATAGCAATAGTCATAGCAAGAACTATTGAATATAAACACAAAACAAATAGAGTAAGTCAAAGAGGAATTAATATAATAGAAAAAGCAATAAAATGCTTGAGATTAGATAATGAAAAACTAATCAATGAAACAATAAAGAGAAAAGGCTTTGAGAATATTAGTAGATATGTAGAGGCTATCATTCATATTAATCAAAACTTATCAAAGTTTAGAAATATTCTCAAAGAAAGAGAAGTGAAAAGAAATGGGTTTGGCAAAGAAATCAAAAATAGTAGAGATTTCAAGAAAATCAACAATATTAGTCAAAAACTAAGTGAATTAATTCAATATGCACTAATAATCAATAAAGATCCAAATGAAGATGCTATAATCACCATCCCAAACGTTACATCGGATCAATATGAAAATTTTAGAGAAACTATTGGAGAAGCTTCTTGGTGCAGAATTTCTTATTCAGATGGAGTTTTAGAATTAATGGCTCCTGGTATTCCTCATGAAAAAGCCGCAAGAGGTTTTGAAATAGCAATTACGATGCATTGCCTTAAAAATAATATTCAGTGTTATACATTTGGAAGCGCAGATATAAATTTAAAAGGAAGAAATATCAAAGGTAAACAACCAGATGCAAGCTTCAGTTTTGGGAAAAACAAAGATATACCAGACTTAGCTATTGAATGTAATTTTACTAATGGAAGTATTAAAGACTTAAATACTCTAAAAAAAATAGGAATCTCAGAAGTCTGGATGTATAGTAGAAAAGAAGGGGTCAGGATCTTTTCCTTATCAAAGAAAGAATACACAGAAATATATAAAAGCAAATTATTACCAGATTTAAGTATAGAAAGCCTAAATAAAATGATAGAGATAAGTTTAACAAAATCTTCAAATGAAGTTGCAAAATTAGCTTTTAGTGAAGATTAGCAAAAGATAATAAATAAGTTATACAGATATGTATTTTGGTTAAAAGATCCGTGATCTTCCATCAAATGCTTAATATAAGATATTGAGTTACAGAAAAAATAAGTGTATGATAGTAAGTTGCGGGATAATGGTTAATACGGTCTAAAATATATTTAACCAGTAATTAACTTTCTAGCATAAACATTTATAGCAATAAAATAAAAATGGAGGACGATCTTTAATGACCCAAGTGGTTGTAGGACAAAATGAAAATATAGAATCTGCATTACGTCGCTTTAAACGCCAGGTATCAAAAGCAGGCATTTTTGCTGATATTAAACGCCGTCGTCACTACGAAACGCCGATTGAAAAGCGCAAGCGCAAAGCAATTGCTCGTCGTAAGAAGCGTTATCGTTAAGCGAGCAATCAATAGATATTAAAGCTTTATTAAAAATAAAAAATCGGGGATAGAGAATGAGGAAAACTTCTTTATCCCTATTTTTATGACTACAACCACTAGTTAATTAATGGTTAATGGTCAATGTTCAATGTATTAGGGTGCTTGAGAAAAGGAAGATCTACTAGTTCTCCAGAAAACTCTCCTATTCCAATAGATGAACCAACTCCCCCAGCCCTATTACGAACATAGGCTAATCCTAATGGTTCTTGCTCCATGATGGCAAAACTTGTGAGTACTCCAGCTTTTTTCTCTTCAATCATGATGGGAGTTCCGACAGTTAGAGGATTTTGGGCGATCGCTTGATGATCATCTTTGGCAAATTTGACGCCCCAAAGTCTTTTTTTTACTCCGTTATAGGTATTGAGTCGCGCAATAATTTCTTGACCGATATAACAGCCTTTGTTAAAGGAAATTGTTTGCCATAATCCGGCTTCTAAAGGATTGTATTTTTCAGTTAGTTCATGATCAGGGGCGGGTCTTCCTTGGAGTATTCTTAATTCTTCCCATTCGCGATCGCCAATTTTTTGAACCTTTTGCTCACAGATTAAAGAGAGAATCTTGTCTATTTGCTCTACAGGAAAGATCAAATTATAACCAGGTAATGCCAGGTCACTACCAACTCCGATTCGTATTTCCACATCATCAATTGTGATTAGTTGATTATTGTAGGGAGCAAGATCTGATAAATCACCAATTCCCAACTGAGACAAAACGCGATCGCTCTCTGCGCCAATTAGAGTTAATAAAGCATAGTTCGACGAAACATCGATGACTTCCACCTTATCAAAAGGGAAAATAAATTTATCTAACCATTCGCATAAATATTGACGGCGATTAGGAGAAACAATCACCCATAGGGCATCTTCCGTCACATAGGTGGTTGCCAAATCGATAGTTCTGGCTGTAGGAGTAACAAAAACTGTTTCACAACCCTCACCATTTTTGAGAGATTTAAAATTATTCGTACTTTGATTATGAAGATAATTCAAACGATCTTCTCCCGTGATTTGTAGCAATCCCCAATGAGAGCGATCGCAAATCATGACTTGTTGATTATTCATTTTTAATTTTCAACTGATAACTGCTAACTGTTGACTGATAACTGATTAAAGATTTGTCTGACCGATTGTTGAGCTTTAGCTTCAATAAGATGCCAATCAATCTCTCCCGTCTCATCTAATAGACGTTCATCAATCTCCAATTCGTAACTAGATTGATCATCAGCACTAAAGAGATTTTGTAAGGTTGGAGTGTAGTTATTGCTGACAACCTGATAACAAAGTTGCCAAATATCGATTTCCACAGAGCGATTGCCCTGAGTTAAACATAATAGATAACCAGGAATTGGATGGGTGACATCTTTAAAACTACCCTTCCAGGTTGTTGAGGTTTCTAGTTGCTTACGAATATTATCTAAAATACGAATAAATGCTGGTTGCATCAGTAGTTGTGCTTTGTCCCAAGCAGGTCGGGTTTTAAATTGGGGCTTCATCTAATTTAAAATTATGGATCTCTTGCAATCTATACTGATTTTAAGACGGCTTGGTTACGACCTTTCTGTTTTGCTTCGTAAAGTGCCTGATCCGCGTTAGCCAGTAATAATTCTTGACTATTATCCTGATTGGGTACAAGATAAGAAACTCCTAAACTGAGAGTTACAAACTTGCTAATATTTGATTGAGAATGATCTAATTGAAGCCTTTCCACATTTTTGCGAATAGTTTCGGCAACTTTTAAGGCTACCAATCCTTCTGTATTGGGAAGAATAACGACAAATTCCTCTCCTCCATAGCGAGCAACTAAATCAGCGGGATTTTGCACAGCATCAGAAATTGCCCGGGCCACTTTCTGTAAACAATTATCTCCTGCTTGATGGCCAAAACTATCGTTATATTTTTTAAAATAATCAATATCACATAAAATCACTGCCAGAGGAGAGTTCTGCTGATCCATGCGTTGCCATTCCCGTTGAAAAAATTCCTTGAAACGATGACGATTAGGAATTTGAGTGAGGCTATCAATATTAGCTAAAACCTGAAGCTTTTGATTAAGCACCAACATTTTATCCTCCGCGATCGAACGATAACGGATTTGCTTTTGTAGCTGGATATTTTTATTTTCTAATTCTTGCTTTTGCTGTTCCAATTGCATTTGCAGACGACGAATCGATAATTGGTTTTCAATTCTGGCAGAAACTTCCTCTATTTGAAAAGGTTTCGTAATATAGTCGCTGCCACCGACTTTAAATGCTTTAACTTTGTCCAACACTTCATCAATAGCACTGATGAAAATTATAGGAATCTTACAAGTGCTAGGAGCTGCTTTTAATGCCTGACAGACCTGATAACCATCCATCTCTGGCATATTAATATCTAAAAGAATGATGTCTGGAGAAATCGTCTGTGCAGCACGTAGACCCAATTTGCCATTAATTGCTTTGCGGACTTCATATCCTTGTCTATCTAGCATGATAGAAAGAAGTCTTAGATTCTCTGGTTTATCATCTATAACTAAAATATCTTCTTTATCTTGGCCAATTGTTTTAGTCATTTTGCTGATGAGATTCTAATCCGACCCTTGAAGTAGTTTTTGAGTATTCTCTATTATTCCCTCTAGGGCGAAATTATATACCATCTCTTTAAGCCGATTTGCTAAGGCAGCATGAGACGGTATGATTTCGGCAATTAAAGCGTAAATTTGACGCTCATTAGCGGCATTAGCCGCATAATTAAGTTGCTCTAGCCATTCGGTGGACATAGCCGCTAAATCTGCGAGCTCTTCTTCATAATTGTATCCAGCGATTTCCTTCATCGATATATCTGACAAATGAGACTGAAAAGACAGATCTATTTCTGATTTTGAAGTTTGACGAAAAGGTAGATAGACCATAAATGCCGTTCCTCTGCCGACCACACTTTCTACTTCAATTTTGCCTCCAAGGAGTTGAACTAAACTCTGACTGATAGATAACCCTAAACCCGTACCTTGGCAGGATTCAATCCCGGTCTTAGTCTGAATAAAAGGCTTAAACAAATCCTCCAGCTCATCGACTGCGATCCCTGCGCCTGTGTCTTGCACCTTGAAGATTAGATGTTGCCAATCATGCCAAGAAATAGTCAGGCTTACATGTCCTTGCATCGTAAATTTAATTGCATTACTTAGTAAATTAATTAAAATTTGACGGATTTTTCCTGGATCGCCAGTAATATGACGAGGAACTTCAGGGTTAATCTGAAAATGTAATTGTAATCCCTTGGATTTAGCTTGTAGATGAAAAATTTGTTTGAGTTCTAAGATAAATTCATAAAAATTAAAATCTTCGCAATTGATATGAGTATTGCCCGATTCGATTTTAGATAAATCGAGAATACTATTAATTAAGTCTAGTAAATTTTCTCCATTGCGTTTGATCGTCTCGATATATTCTTCATGAGTTCGAGACAAAGTTAACTCTAAGGTTAACAGTTGACTAAAACCAAGGATGGCATTGAGAGGAGTTCTCAATTCATGACTCATTTTGGCGATAAATTGGCTTTTGGTGTGGTTGGCAACTTCGGCTTCTTGTTTAGCTTTTTCTAAAGCAATATTCTTCCAATTTAAGGCGGCAATTTGTTGTTTTTCTTTGGCTAAAAGTCTTGATTGAGCTAGGGCAATGCCTACTTGTTCCGCAACTGCTTCGAGTAAACTTATTTCTTCTGCTGTCCATTTTCGAAAGCGATCGCATTGATGAAGAGCAATTACGCCATTAGTTTGATCTTGATAGGAAGTCCTGACTGCCAAGATAGATTTAAGATTTAGCCCCTGATACTTATCAAGAAAGGGATTAAATAAAGAATCCAGATTTGTATTATAAGAGGCAACAGCAACTTCCTGCATTAAAACTTTCTGGAGATAAGAGTAATTATCAAGGTCAATTTTATATTCGAGCACAGACATTTCTTCTTGCGCAAGATATTCTGCTACTACCGGCAGCGCAGGTTCAGGAGTCACAATATAGTCATGGATCAGACAGCGACTAACTTGAAAAACTTGACCAATTTGAGTAACCGCAGTGCGAAAAATTTGTTGAGTATCTAGACTTTGACGAATTTGTCGGGTTATATGCCCCAAAAGTCGTTCTTTTTGTAATTGTTTGGTAATCTTTTGCTCGGCCTGTTTGCGTTCTGTAATATCTTCATAGGTGCCTAAAACACCTATTACATTACCTTTTTGATCATGAAGGGGCATTTTATTGGTCTCTAACCAGGCTGTTTTGCCAGATTTTCTGGTTTGAGTTTCCAGAATATGATAGCGAGGCCGATTATTATTGATAATTTGGAGATCCCATTCTCGATACTGTTGAGTCTCTGAGTGATCCCAAGGTAAATCATAGTCAGTTTTGCCAATTATATCGGCTTCATTTTTTAATCCAGCATCTTTTAGGAAATTTTTATTGCAGCCCAAGAAACGTAAATTTATGTCTTTCCAAAAAATTGACTGGGG
>JBCCYD010000392.1:0-5921 GCA_039190385.1 Cyanobacteria bacterium P01_F01_bin.143
GTAGTTCTAATGTGGGAATTTCTTGAGCTAATTCTTGCCATAGTTCTAAACTTTTTTGATAATGAGCTAAAACATTATCAATTTCCGGTTTACGATTAAGTTTTCGACCTTGGGCAAATTCAATACTTGCTTGTAATGCTAAGTCCAATTGCTGTTCTTGATTTTCTAAATCTCGTAGTGCGGCTAAGATTTCTAATCTTTCGTTGGGATCAAACAACTTATCATAAGTCAAAAAACGGCTACTGTAGCCTAATTCTAAAATTTTAGTAAATAAAATATCGCTATTATATTTTAATTTACGCAGTAAAAGCGGAGCAGGAATTGTAAATACAATCCGAGTTGTCCAACTCTCAAAGTCAGGTATTAATCTTTTAAAAAGCCGAAAAATATCATCATTAATCCAGAGAATAACCGCAAAATGACAGTTCTTTCTAAATTCTTCTCTAACAGGATTTAAAGATAATAGTAATTGTTTTATATTTCGGACTGATTCTAAGCCATAAACAACCAGGCCAGAAAACTGTTGCTCTCCTTGAATTTCGCGAATTCGCGAGTAGAGCTTTGTCACAGAAGGCTCTAAGTTTAATTCTTGAATATTAGGAGATAGTTCTAATAATTTTGCTTTTAGACCATGTCTTAAAAAGCCATAGTTGCATTTAGCTAATACTAGGGAAAATTGCCCCTGAGACAACTGAAGAACAAACTGAAGTTCTTCTAAAGCTTGTTGGTTGGATTCAACAGCTTGAACACATGGTTTAAGATTATCATTACTCATGTTTGTAACTCCTTCGCTGTTGCCAAAATAGGATTAACATCAAACCAAGATTCTGGGTCTTCTGAATGATGATACTCATAAACAAACATACTACGAATAAGGGTCTGATATTCTTGTTCACCTGCTACTTTTTTTTCTTGGGAAACACGACGTAGCAAATTCCATTCATTTTCATCGACACTTAAACGTTGATCATTGCGATAAATTGCAATTACTTTTTCTATAGTATGGCGAGAAATGGGTAATCCTTTTTGTTTTTTGAGAGAATCATTAAGAAGGCGTAATAATTCTCTGACATGACCGCCACTCATAGCGCAAAGATGCTCTAATGTTTCCTCAGTATCAAAGATTTCTGTAATCTTAGTTACACGTTCTGCTGGGGGTAAATCGGGGAATGCTCTTGCTAAAATCATCTCTCGTAATAATTGCATTCCGATGGGACACGGACTTTGATCTCTTAACTTAAGCGAAACCATTGGTAAGACTAAGGGTGTTGTCAAAAAGCGTTGTTTGAGAGTATTAAAATCATTAGAGAAACGTAAACCCAAGGGCATAGTATAAACTAAATGACAGTTTAGTGAGCGCAACTGTTCTCCTCGATCTACAAATAAATATTCTTGCTGCGATCGCCCCCAGGATTTGGGTGTATTATCGATTTTATCAAGACTGTCAACAATTACAACTAATCCTTTTTTCCCTAGTTGTTTGAGTTGAATAATTCCTGGTTCTAAGAGTTCTTGGTTAATAGCTTCTAAAATACTACTAGTCCTGGGTTCAAGATATCCCCTTAATTTATTTCTTAAATTGGGACTAGCTTTAGCTTTAGCATTGATTTTCCCAATCAAAGGTGCTACTAAAGAAATCCCTTCTTCTTGATCTAGACTAACTTTGCCAATTCCTGGAATCCCCACTTCAAATGACAATTTACCTTGGCTAGTAGCCGAGATTTTCCCGATTTCAGTTTCTGCAGTAAGTTCAATTTCTGTTTGCAATAACTTAGATACTAGCGTGATGATATCTTTAATGGTTTTGGGTTGAGAATGGATAAGCTGATCGAGACTTTCGCTAACATGGCGAGCGATCGCAAGGAAGATATCGCTCACATCAACATCCCCCATTTCCAGATCTTGGGAAGAATCAAAATACACGACATGAAACCCGTTGGTTTCTAATTCTGCCTTCAATCGCAATAACTCTGTTGATTTGCCACAACCAATATGTCCGGTAAACAATTGGCAATAGGCCTCATCCGTATGCCATAAAGTAATATTGTCTTTTAAATCATCAATAATTTGACCACCTCTAACTGAGGACAAATCAATATAAAACTGATAATCTTCTTGTTTATTATCTACAAATAGGGTTCTACCTGGATTTGTAGCATGAAAAAATTTTTTTAAGTCTAAATTCATAACTGCGATCGCACGAAGCCTCACAACCAATCTTCCTTACTTCAACTACTATAGAATTAAAATAGAGTAATAAAAGTTTTAATTTTACTGATGACTGCAACAATAATTGCGCCACCGGAGGAAATCATTCATCTTTCAGGGATTAGCTGGCAGACCTACGAAACCTTATTAGAAGAGTTAAGCGATCGCAGACTTCGTTTAACCTACAATCGTGGCAATCTAGAAATTATGGCTCCTTCCCCAGAACATGAATTTAATAAAACTCTTATGGGTAGATTTGTAGAAACGCTAGCTGAAGAATCAGAAATCCCGATTTATCCTCTTGGTTCAACGACCTTTAAACGTCCTGAACTGAGTGGAGCCGAGCCAGATGAATGTTTTTACATCTACAACATCGACGCAGTTCGGGGGAAAAAGCGATTGGATTTAACCAAAGATCCCGCACCAGATTTAGTAATAGAAATTGATGTTACGAGTAGTTCCTATAATCGCCTTCAAGTTTATGCGGATCTCGGGGTGGCAGAAGTTTGGATTTATGATGGAGAATCTCTAGTCATTAAGCAATTAGAAAATAAAATTTATATCACCTCCCAAAAGAGTCAATTTTTTCAGCATTTACCGATTACAGAAATTGTTCAATTTTTACAACAAGCGGAAACGGTGGATTATCTGGAGTTAGTGAAAGCATTTCGGCAGTGGGTGAGAAGTCAGATTGGGGAATAGGGTGGCGATCGCTTTTTTTTAATAGCTATTTTTCTTTGAAGTTTCATCTGTAAGAAGGAAATGACCCGTCATTGGAGTTGTTGTAGTTTGACAATCAACTATAGAATAATAGACTGTGATACTTAAACGTAACTAAAACTTATCTAATGAATCTTTATCAACTTTTTCAGATTATTTGGTCAACATCAGCACTTTTATTAATAATTGTAGTTTTACTTCACAGTCCAAAAGGAGATGGCTTAGGCGGAATCGGTGGACAAGCTCAATTATTTACTAGTGCCAAGAGTGCAGAAAATACTCTTAACCGCATTACTTGGGTTCTAACTATTGTTTTTATGACTGCAACAGTCGCCTTAAGTGCAGGCTGGCTTAAATAAGTAATGAGTCCTGTCTTCGCAGGATCGAGATAATGAGTAATAAGTAATAAGTAATATTATGAATTTTAAGCGATCGCATCTGGCAAAGTTATTAGTCCTCGCGATCGCATTTTTTTCCTTAACATTTCTCCTTCCCCATCTCCCAATCTCCCCATCTCCTAATCTCCTCATATCCCAGTCTCCCCATCTCCCCAGCCCCAAGCCTCATCCTCTACCGCAATCTTTAGCGCGATCGCAGACTCCCGAAGATGCTGGAGATTATTTTTCGCAAATTAAAACCACAGCTGTCGGTTATCTAGTTTGGTCTCAATTTCCTCTCAAAATATATTTAGAACAACCAGATTCAGTTGATAACTCAGCTAGTAATCAACGCTTCCAACAATGGGTAACAGCTATCAGAAACGCGATCGCGGAGTGGAATGTTTATCTCCCTTTAATTGAAATTGATAATAGCGAATTAGCTGATATTGTGATAACGCGATCGCCAGTGGATAGAGAGATTCAACTCGATCCAGAAACAGGATTATATAAAATTCCCCGAGCTATTACAGCTCAAGCTACCTATGAATTTTATTTGAGTTCCGATACTCCGTCGATTCTTAGGCATCGCATGAAGATTCAAATTAGTCCAGATTTAGGTCAGAATGCTACCTTAGCCACTGCCAGACATGAAATAGGTCATGCCTTAGGAATTTGGGGACACAGCGATCGCGAAACCGATGCCCTCTACTTTTCTCAAGTATCCGATCCGCCTCCCATTTCACCCAGGGATATTAATACTCTCAAGAAAATCTACCAACAACCCACAAGATTAGGTTGGATAATTAATAATTAATACATTCTGACTATAATTTATTGATGAGGCCATCTCTATTCTTCAGGAGGTTTAATTAAATGGCCACTTCTCATTTTCAAGATATTATCGATTCCCTGGAAAGTTTATCTATAGAAGACCAAGATTATTTATTTGATTTAATTCGTACAAGACGTGCTGAAAAAAGACGTTTGGAGATCAAAGAAAATGGAGAAGAAACTTTAAAAGCTTTAAGGATGAGAACGGCAAAAAGGGGAACGGCAGAAGATATTAAGGCTTATTTATTAGAGGATGAGTAACTAATTAAAAAGAATCTGTAAAATTAACCATGAAGAAAAAGTTCACACTCCTCAAAAAGAATCAGCAAATGATTTTCAAGTTGATTATCTCTATTTTTATTATTTATTGTGGCTTAATAGTAACCTTATTTTTTACACAAAGAAAACTCTTATATTTTCCTAGCAATAACTTACCAACAGAAGAATTCTTACAAGCAGAAGGCTTACAATATTGGGATGAGAGAGAGAATAACTATAGTGGGTTGATCTCTACAGAACCGCAAAATAATGCTCAAGGAACAATGATAGTTTTTCATGGCAATGGTAGTGCTGCCCACCATCTTGATGAATATTCTCGTGCTTTAACAGCTAGAGGTTATCGTGTTCTACTCGCAGAATATCCAGGATATGCCATCAGACCTGGAAAACCTAGTGAATCAGTTTTTATTGCTGATGCCAGGAGAATTGTTAATCTGATCCATCAAGAATATGGCGAGCCAATTTATCTTTGGGGCGAATCATTAGGTTGTGGAGTTGTTGCCGCTACCGTAGCCGATCCTAATTTGCCGGTAGCAGGAATTGTTTTAATCAATCCTTGGGATTCTTTAGTAAATTTAGCCCAAAGTATCTATTGGTTTGTTCCTGTGAGAGTAATCTTATTAGACAAATTTGACAGTATTAATAATCTAAAATTATTTAAGGGCAAAGTTGCAATTTTAATATCAGAAGAAGACAAGGTGATACCACCAAGATTTGGTTTGAATTTATACAATTCCGTAAGAAGTGATAAACAATTATGGAAATTTGCCAATGCTGGCCATAATAGTTGGCCTGATGGTTCTCAAGAATCTTGGTGGCAAGAAGTTATTGATTTTATTAGCAAATAATTAAAGATATTGTTTTAGAATGGTAATTATAGATTTAAATTGAGGTTAATTATGAGCCAATTAATAACAGAAAAAGTCCGTTGGACAACCTCAGATATTGAATTACTCTCACAAGAAGACGGCAAACGTTACGAAATTATTGATGGAGAATTATTTGTGACTAGATCGCCCCATATTCATCATCAAGACACTAGTGGGAACATTTATTTTGAGTTGCAATCTTGGTCCAGAAAAACAGGGCAAGGAAAAGCTATATTGACACCAGGAATAATTTTCTCTGATGCAGATAATGTCGAACCGGATCTAGTCTGGATAAGTAAGGAAAAATTAGCTCAACTTTTAGATGATTCTGGCCATTTGACAGGATCTCCAGAATTGGTAATTGAGGTTCTGTCTCCGGGTAAACTTAATGAAAGAAGAGATAAAGAGGCCAAGCTAAAATTATATTCTTCTCAGGGAGTTCAAGAATATTGGATTGTCAGTTGGCAACTAAAAACAGTAGAGGTTTATCGGCGGGAAAATTTACAGTTGAAGTTAAGATCCGGGAAAACGAGCAGGCTGCCGCCGCCGCAGGCAAGAACATCGAAGCGTTCCGTCTGCAGGCCTTTGTCATCGGCGCAGCGCTGATGGGTCTGGGCGGCGCACTGCTGGCGCA
>JBCCYD010000393.1:0-5910 GCA_039190385.1 Cyanobacteria bacterium P01_F01_bin.143
ATCAAATCACTCTAGGTATGCTATGGACGTATATTGCTTTCTCTTGTTTTCAAGTTATTCATTTGTAGCAAACATTTAGTAATTTGATATTATTTATCCTTCCAGATACTGCAATCAGGAGATTCTTTAGGATCTGACGAAACATTTTCCTTTAAAGCTTTAATGAAATCTTTATTGTCCGGCTCAATAGCTAACCATTTATTCTCCTTATCGTTATATTTAGCTCTATAAAATGAACTCTCCCAAAAGCAGGTTGACTTAATTTGTTCAAAGCTTAGATTTTTTGCTTCTGTCAGATTTGCTCCTGTTAGATTTGCTTCTCGGAGGAATGCTCCTGTTAGATTTGCTTCTGTCAGATTTGCTCCTGTTAGATTTGCTTCTCGGAAGAATGCATCTTGAAGATTTGCTTCCGTTAGATTTGCTCCTGTTAGATTTGCTTCTCGGAGGAATGCATCTTGAAGATTTGCTTCTGTTAGATTTGCTTCTGTTAGATTTGCTTCCAATAAGAATGCATCTTGAAGATTTGCTTCCAATAGGTCTGTATTTTGAAGATTTGCTTCTAATAAGCCTGCATTTTGAAGGTTTGCTTTCAATAGAATTGCATCTTGAAGATTTGCTTGTTCTAGATTTGCATCTTGAAGATTTACTTCCCTTAAGTATGCTTTTTGCACAGCTAAACCAGCCAGATTTTCCTCTTTCCACCTTAACCAAAAGAAAGGAAATCTTCTTGGTCTTGAGAGGAGAAACTCCAACGCTTCTATTCTTCCGCCGCTACCTGATTGGTCATGAGCTGCTGTAATTACTTGCCAAGCTTGATAAACTTCTGCGTTTCGACGTTGTTCCTCAGTTGCAATAAAGGTAAATAGAACTATTAAAATAGTTATGTGTTCTACTTTTTCCAGAATCTCTAGAAAAAACAAAGTTTTTAAGAAAGCGAGACACTTTTCTAACTGCCGATTTACAGTAGTTAGAGGGTGGCGAATATGACGAGATATTTTTTTTTTGAGAATTAAGCTTTTCTAGCGCCTTTGACTTGTAATATTTTTCTCTACGTTCAAAGCGAAAGCAAGGTTTGCCCTCTTCTTCCCACAGCTGGCGGGCAAGATTCATGATTCGAGTTTCTCGTCTTGCTAACGCTCTGTTTCTCATTCTCTCCCTCAATGATGGAGTTGCTGGATGGGGATTGACGATCCACTGAATAAAATTACTCAAAATACTCATTATTCAAATTAATACATTTTAAATTGTCTAATTAAAAAAGAGTTTACCTTATTTAAAGCGCTGACAGTTTACAAAAAGATAAGGCCAATCCTCCATCTTCTGACTGAAATTTATATTAAGAGCTCTTGAGCCTACTTTATACTTCTTCAATTTCGATAATTACCTGAATTAAATTCTAAATAATTAAACCGCGTCCAGATAGAAAACTAGGCGACAGAGAGGATTCACTATCCAAGTATCAAACAGTTGCCACCAGCTAGATCAAAACTGAGTAATAATACTCAAATAAATAAAAATAAATGCTTTTATCTTGGGAACCTCGACCTTTGGAACGGAAACACAAAAATCCCCTCAGTTCGTAGATTGTTACTTAACTTTGCAGTTATTCCGTTATTACGTCGAAAAAATAAGTAGAAATACTTAGAAAAAATGGAATTTTGTGACCGAAATCGAAAAAATTCTTGAAATCTATACCAATTAGTAGTTTCAGCGATCAATATTAGTCAAGTCCATCTTAGAATAGTGCAGTTAGAGAAACTCTGCCTTTTTGCGACAGTGTTCTCTCTGGCTTTGTCTTCAATCTTAAACATCCACTCAACTGTACAAATTAAGGAGATTTATATGAATAAAGGTGAATTAGTAGATCGAATTTCTCAGAAAGCTACTGTAACTAAAAAACAAGCAGATGCAGTTTTGACTGCTGCGGTAGAAACTATTATGGAAGCGGTGTCCGAAGGCGATAAAGTGACATTAGTCGGATTTGGTTCTTTTGAACGCCGCGATCGCAAGCAAAGAGAAGGTCGTAATCCTAAAACAGGTGAGAAAATGAACATCCCCGCAACGAAAGTTCCTGCTTTCTCGGCTGGGAAACTGTTCAAAGAAAAAGTTGCCCCTAAATAACTAGTTCTCAAGTATTTTATCTGGTTTTGGTTAGACCAAAGCACGGAGGAAATTTAGCTTGGGCAGCTAATATTCTGGGCTGTCCAACTTCTTCTATTAAAGATTTTTCCGCCAGTATCAATCCTTGGGGAATCCCGCAAACTGTGCTGCGAGCTATTCAAAAGCATATACCTGAGTTAACGTCCTATCCGAACCCAGAATATCCTCAATTAAAATCTGCACTTGCTAGGCATCATTGTCTAAGTGTAGATTATATTTTGCCAGGAAATGGTTCGGCTGAGTTATTAACTTGGGCTGCTAGAGAATTGGCGCAGCAAGAAAGAACTTATCTACTCACACCTGCTTTTGGTGATTACAGTCGAAGTTTGACGGCTTTTGATGCCGAGATAGTTTCGTTGCGGTCACCCTTACTTCCTTTTGGTAATTTATCTAGTCTAATTCCTCGTTATAAGTTACCAAATTCGGGTTTTTTACTTAATAATCCCCATAATCCCACAGGAAAACTTTGGCCAAAAACCGAAATTATTCCTTTATTAGAGCGTTTTGCTCTGGTGGTGATTGACGAAGCTTTTATGGACTTTTTACCAATCTCACAACAGCAAAGTTTGATTGATTTGGTACCTGATTTTGCTAACTTAATTATTTTGCGTTCTTTGACTAAGTTTTATAGTTTACCTGGGCTGAGAATTGGTTACACGATCGCCCATCCTTCTTTAATTCAGAAATGGCAAGAATATCGGGATCCTTGGTCGGTTAATAGTTTGGCTGCTGCCGCCGCGATCGCAGCTCTTAATGATCATGATTTTCAACAGCAAACTTGGGATTGGCTAGTACCTGCGCGATCGCAGTTAATCAAAGGTTTGTCAGAAATGCCTCAGTTACAAGTATTACCCAGTGCAGTTAATTTTTTACTGGTAAAAAGTGAGATCTCTGTAACCTATTTACAACAGCAATTATTGAAAAAATCTCAAATTCTAATTCGTGATTGTCTAAGTTTTCCCGAACTAGGAGATAATTATTTTCGGATTGCTATTCGGACTATTCCCGAGAATGAGGAATTAATTGAATCTTTAAGATGGGTAATGAGGAATAGGTAATGAGTAATAAGTAATAAGTAATGAGTAATGGTCAATGATTAATGATTAATGATCAATGGTCAATGATTAATGGTCAATGATTAATAGGTAAGAGATAGGTGGATTACGATTTAGTTGTTATAGGAAGTAGTTATGAAGGAATTTATGCAGCAGAGCGAGCCAATAGTCTGAATGCAAGAGTTGCTCTAGTTACTCAATCAGATGAACCATATCTTCCTAGTTGTAATTCTATTTTGAATCAAAGTTTTGGAGAAATAACTCGTTTTATCAATAAATTACAAGATAATATTTGGGGTATTGATCCGAAATCCGTAGGCGTTGAGCAGATCAATTTAGCAGATATTAATTATTGGCATCAGTTAATCCAAGAGAGATTGCAAGCAGAACATTCTTGGGAAAGCTTAGCAGCGGCGGGAGTTGATGTTATTTTTGGCAAAGGAGAATTTTGCCGACTGCCGAAACAGGCTTTTATGGTCGGAAATAGGAAGCTGCGATCGCGTAAATATCTAATCACCACAAGTGCCAAATCTGTTATTGATCCAATAGCGAGCGGCGAGCGCGAGAATTGTTTCTCGATTGATGATCTTTGGCAAAATAATTGTTTAGCAAATCTACCCCAAAAGTTAACTATTATTGGTATTTCAAGCAGAAGTTTAGAGTTAGCCCAGGGTTTAGCAAATTTAAATAAACAAATAAGTTTAGTTATTCCTACTACCAGGATATTACCAGAAGAAGATATCAAGGTAGCACAACTAATTCAGGCACAATTAACAGCAGATGGAGTAGAAATTTTTACCCATGCAAATATTAGAAAAATTACAGACAGCGGTAATCAGAAAATAATTAATCTCGAAAATCGCAGTTTAGAAACGGGCGCAATTATTTTTACTGATGAATATGAAGTGAATATTTCTGGATTGAATTTACAAGGTGTTGGTGTTAAATATCAAACTTCAGGAATTACTGTTAATCATAAATTTCAAACTACAAATAAAGATATTTATGCTTGTGGCAATATTATTGGTAATTTAAAGTCTTCTACTATTTGTTGCCATGAGGCGAATATTGCGCTACAAAATATCTTATTTTTCTCTCGTTGGTATCAAAAAGCTCATGAGTGGAAGCAATCAACTCCAGCTAAGAATTATCTACCTCAAGCTATTTTCACTAATCCAAGTTTTGCCAGAGTTGGCATGAATAGAACCGAAGCTATCAAAGATTATGGTGAAGATATTTATATTATTAAAGAATATTTTAAAACTATTGCCCAAGCCCAAATTTCGGGTCAGACTACGGGCTGGTGTGAGTTGATTTTGCGTCCTAATGGACAGATTATTGGTTGTACAATTATTGGCGATCGCGCTGAGGAATTGATATCGACTATTGCGGTGATGATGCAATATAAAATTAAACTAAATCGTAATCCGCGATCTCGATTGTTACAAGTAAATATTCCTACAGTTTCCCCGAGTTTTGCTGAGATTTTACAACGAGTGGCGACGAGTTTTTATCAAGAGAAGCTACAACGCGATCAGGCGAATTCTGGATCTATGCGATCGTGGTTTAATAAAAAGATTAGAGAATTGGTTTCGTTCTAAACTATAATTTTGTTATAACAATGTTTCAACTAAATAATGGAAACTAAAATTACTAATATCGGTAACTCCAAAGGAATCATTATCCCTAAAGCAATCATCGAGCAGTGTGGGTTGAAAGACAGAATTAATCTGGAAGTTAAAGACAACTGTTTAGTAATTTCTCCTAAAAAAGATATTCCTCGTCAGGGATGGGAAGCCGCAATAATTGCAGCAGGAGGAAGTGACGATGATGAATTATTAATGGGAGATTATCTAGAGCATAGTTGGGATGAGGAGGAATGGACTTGGTAGCCTATCCCAGACGTAGCGAAGTATGGCTGGTGAGCCTTGAACCTACAATTGGTTCGGAAATTAGAAAGACTCGACCCTGTGTTGTAATTTCTCCTAACGAAACTAATCGCTTGCTGCGTACAGTGATAGTTGCACCTTTGACGAGTGCTATTAAAAACTATCCTACTAGAATCGTAATTACTTTTCAGAATAGACAAAGTAGTATTGCTCTCGATCAAATTCGGACAGTAGATAAATCTAGATTGTTGAAGAAGTTAGGGGCGATCGCGAGTGAGGAGTACCAGTCTATTGCAAATATCTTAGTAGAGATGTTTTCCTTCTAATTTTTTAATTATAGAGATCGCCAAAAACATAAGTTACATATTTGGGGAAAAGCGATCTCTGCATTGCTACTGTTCCTTTAATAGCGTTATATCGAGAAATTTCCAAGAGCTTCCACATTTAGTTTAAATTCGATATTATACTAAAATAAGTTGATTGTTACTCTATTCCAATTTGTTTAGAGTTCAGAAAAAAAATGGAATTTCTTTTTAGTTTTATTGCCTTGATAAGTGTTAGTTCATTGGTCACAAGTTAAGGAATTAGGAAATTTGTCAAGGGGGAAGAAAAATCATGTGAAACTACCAAGCAAAGAAGAGTTGAGTAATTGTAATTGCCCATGAGTAACAACCGAAAACGTTGCCTTGACCATGGGGCGTTGGGTTTTTTTGCATGGTCAAGGCAAAGTTTTCGGTTGTTACTCATGGGCAATTACAATTACTCAACTCTTCTTTGATTGGTAGTTTCACATTATTTTTATTCAC
>JBCCYD010000394.1:0-5910 GCA_039190385.1 Cyanobacteria bacterium P01_F01_bin.143
ACTCTGGTTCTTAATTCTCTGTCTCATTCCATGTAAAGAAATGTATGCGTTTGCCCTGTACGGGTATGTTTTACAGTGGACAAAGAATATCATTTATGATTTAGAAAGACAATTAAAGGTCTTATCGAACTAATAATATTGAATATATTCTCGTAATGCATTGTTAATTAAAGTCTGGTAATTGCCGCCACCAGCAGCATGAACTGCCGAGCGAAACCAAGCTAAGATATCATCATCTAAACGAATGGTAATACGGGTTTTTCCTGGAGTAATTGGATCAATAGCGCCTCGTTTACCTTGACTAAAATCATATTCAGAGTTCATCATCTATCCTTCCCTATATTGTCCGCGATCGCTACAGTAGATTTATATTTATCTTAATAATGCGATATTTTTATGTCTGAAGCAAAAACTAACCCTACTGATCTTAGAGTATTAGTATTATCAGATCGAGATAGAGATTTATTTTTATCTATAATTGCCAATCCACCTAAACCCAAACAAGACTTAATTAAAGCAATGAGAGATTTCAAAAAGAATATGAAAAATAGAAGACAATTTTAGGCTGCATAATCAAAGTAAAATTATTTAAAGATCGTCTAAAATATCATCTAATTCATCTTGACTAAAATTCATTTGAGCAAAATCTGAAGGTGTGTAGCCTCCAGCATCTTTCGATAAACAATGTTGAATTAACTTTTGTAATTTCACTAAATAAGTTTGAGTGACATTTTCCATTTCAGCATCACTAAAATTAGCTTCACTATAAACCCATTTAAGTTTTAATTGCTCATCGATGATAATGCTATCAATCTCGATCGCGCAGTTTCTCCTATCTCTTAAACTTCTCATTTCCCTAGCCGATTCACTCACAGGATAAAACAAACTATCTTCAGGAAATAGGCGATCAGTTTGTCCTAAATAATTAAACCTAATTGCCGCTTGAGGAAAATCAATTAATGCTTCTTCCTGATTTAAATAGCGTAAAAGTCCATAGCCAATACCGCGATTAGGAATTGATCTAATTTGTTCTTTAATTGACTTAATATTCTGCTCAATATTATTAGCATCTAAACTTAGAACTAGAGGATAAATACTAGTAAACCAACCGACAGTACGAGATATATCTAGATTATCGATAATATCTTCCCTGCCATGTCCTTCCAGTTCAATTAATAAGCGATCGCGATTATACAATTCCTGCCAGGTTTGGCTTAAAGCAGTGAGTAAAATATCATTAATTTGAGTTTGATAAGCTTCGGGAACTTCTCGGAGTAATTGTTGAGTTTTTTGTGAGTCTAAAGTTATCGCGATCGCTTTAGATTCTGCTACCGTTGTCTGCTCAAACAATTGTTCACCATCACATTGATTTTTCTGCTGTAGCCAATAGTCTAATTCCGAAGTAACATCGACTTTTTGCAATTCTTCAGACCATTGTTTCCATGATGTTGTTTTAGGAGGCAACAGTATTTCTTTTGATTGCTCTAATAACTGATAAACAATTTGTAAATCCTCCAATAAAATACGCCAAGAAACCCCATCAATAACTAGATGATGAGCAATAATTAACAATCTATCTGCTTGATTATTTCCTAACTTAAACCAAGCAATTTTTATTAAAGGTGCAGTTGCTAAATCGAAACTAGATTGAAGTTGATTAATAATTTTTAGCTTTTCTGCTTCTTGTTCATCTTGAGCATAATTGGTTAAGTCAACTTGAACTAAAGAGCTAGCAATATCTATACCTTGATTAGTTTGTTGCCATTGTGAATCTGTGAGTTGAAAAGATAATCTTAAAGCATCGTGATGAGCTAAAACTTTCGCGATCGCTTGCTCTAATAAATCAGACTTTAAAGGCTGTCGTACTTCCAACCATACAGACTGATTCCAATGATGGGCATCTAATAAATTTTGCTCGAAAAACCAATGCTGTACTGGAGTTAAGGGAACTATTCCTGTTACGATTCCCTGTTCCGCTTCAATATGATTCTTAACGCTAGCTACTCTTGCTAATTCAGCGATCGTTTGATACTGAAATAAATTTTTGGGAGTTAACTGTATTCCTACCTGACTTGCCTTAGCAATAGCTTGAATCGCTAAAATAGAATCTCCACCTAAAGCAAAGAAATTATCTTTTATTCCTATTTCAGTAATACCTAATAATTCTTGCCAAATCCCAACTAATTTAACCTCAGTTTCCGTACTAGCAGTAGTTATCTCTGAATCTAATGCTTCTCTAGTAAATTCTGGATCGGGTAAAGATTTTCTATCTATTTTTCCATTCGGAGTTAGCGGGAATGTATCTAAAGCAACAAACGCCCCAGGAATCATGTAATCAGGCAATTGCGTTTGTAAATAGGATTTTAATTCTGTAGGGGCGAACGGCTGTTCGCCCTCTCCTGCAACAGGAATGACATAGGCAATTAAACGTTGTTCGCGATTAATAACAATGGCAGTTTCAACATCGGGATGATTTGCTAATACTGTTTCAATTTCTCCCAATTCAATGCGGAAACCTCTCAGTTTTATTTGATTATCAATTCTTCCTAAATATTCAATTTCCCCATTAGGCAAATATCGCGCTAAATCTCCTGTCTTATAAAGCAGAGAAGCTGAGGGGGCGGAGGTAGCAGAGGAAGCTGAGGGAGCACTGCTCTGACTGGTTAATGGTAAATGATCAATGTTCAATGAAAAAGGATTTGGAATAAATTTTTCTGCTGTTAATTCGGGACGATTAAAATAACCCCTGGCTACTCCTTCACCAGCTAAATACAATTCTCCGACTATTCCTCTGGGGACAGGTTGTAAATATTTATCTAAAATGTAAGTTTGCTTATTAGCGATCGCGTTTCCAATATTAGGTGACTTATCATCGTTTGCTTTAGTTAAAGTAAATGTCGAGTAAGTCGTATCTTCCGAAGGACCATAAAGATTATAGACTTGATTAATATGCTCTTTTTGATAGAGTTTATCTACTAAATCTTTCGGTAAAGCTTCCCCTGCTAAATTTACCGTATTTACAGTTTCAGGAATGCCTTTGATTCTTAATAATTCTCTGGCAGCAGAAGGAACTGTGTTAATGAGAGTAATCGGAACCAAAGAATTTAAACTAGGCAATTCCAAAGCATTCTCCGCAAGAATAACTGCACCACCAGAAGTGAGAGTGACAAAAATCTCAAATACAGATAAATCGAAACAAATAGAAGTTGAAGCGAGAACACCAGCTAATTGTGATTGAGAAAAAGTATTTTGTGCCCAATGACATAAAGTTACGGCATTTTTATGGGCGATCGCGACACCTTTTGGTTTCCCCGTAGAACCTGATGTGTAGATTATATAGGCGAGGTTTGGGGCGGAGGAGGCGGAAGAAGCAGAGGGAGTCGTAGGGGCGCGACGCGAAGCTAGTCCTTTAGGGCAAGGCTTGCGCCCAACTCCAGTGTCGAAAGGCAGAGATGAATCTAAGTTGATGAGGATTAGATTATCAGTATTTAGTTTTTCTGCGTATTTTGTTTGCGTTAGTAAGATACTTAGTTGAGTATCTTCTAATATCCAATCCAATCTTTGTTGAGGATATTTAGGATCGAGAGGAATGTAACAACCCCCAGCTTTGAGTATGGCTAAGAGTGCAACTATCATTTCTAGGTTGCGATCGCACATTACTCCAACCTTAGTTTCTGCTTGAACGCCCAAAGATTGTAAGTAGCTAGCTAATTCATCAGCACGATTATTCAATTCAGCATAAGTTAGCTGTTGTTGCTCATAAACTAATGCGATCGCATCAGGAGTTAACTGTACTTGGTTTTCAAATAATTGATGCAGACAAATGTTTTGAGGGAAATCTACTGGAGTTTGATTAAATTCTTCTAGTAGCTGCTTTTTCTCTTCTTGATCTAAGAAAGCAAGCTCTGATATGGGTTGTGTCGCATTACTGGCAATAGAAGTTAATAGATTCTGAAAATGTTTTGTCAGGCGATCGATAGTCTCAGGATTATATAGAGCAGTGTTAAATTCGATCGCACCATTAATTCCTTCAGGAGTTTCAGTCAAAAAGAAAGTTAGATCAAATTTAGCAACGGTTGCTGTTTCTCGCGGTAAAACTTCCCAGGTTAAATCTTCGATCGCTAATTTCTCTCTACTTTGAGCTTCCCAAACTAAAAATATCTGGAACAACGGCATATGACTCAAAGAACGTTCTATTTCTAAAGAATCTACTAATTGTTCAAATGGCAGATCTTGATGAGTATAGGCAGCTAGAGTCGTTTCTCGAACTTGAGTTAATAACTCTGTAAAACTCGGATTATTACTTAAATCAGCTCGCAAAGCTAGGGTGTTAGCAAAGAAACCAATTAAATTTTCTAATTCTGGTCGATTACGATTCGCGATCGATGTTCCGATTACCAAATCATCATTTCCTGTGTAGCGATGCAGCAATAAAAATAAAGCTGCTAAAACTGTCATGAATAAAGTAGATTTGGCATTATTACTTATTTGCTTAAGGGAATTCGTTGTATCACGATTAATCTTGAAACGAGAAATTTCTGCGATCGCTGGTTCTAACTTTCTAGCTTTATCCGCAGGAAATGAACTAATTATCGGTGGATTATGTAACTGCTGCTGCCAATAACTTAATTGTCTTTCTAAAAGATCACCCTGTAACCATTTCCTTTGCCAAGTTGCATAATCTAAATATTGAATTTCTTGTTTTGGGCGCAAGCCTTGCGCCCCTACAGCTTTCAAATAAATCCCGACAATTTCCTTAACCAAAACTCCCATTGACCAAGCATCAGCAATAATATGATGTAAGCTCAATAACAAGATTTGTTCTACTGAATCTATCTGTAACAACTTGACTCGCATTAAAGGAGACTGATCTAAAGCAAAAGGCTTTTGTGTATCTTCCTCTATTAATTGTTGTATTTCTTGCTGTTTTTCCTTATTAGATAATCTTGTTAAATCTCTTAACTCTAAATTAATCGCAGCATCAGGATTAACAATTAGTTGTGGCTTCCCTTCCACAGTCAGAAAAGCAGTTTGTAAGATTTCCTGGTGTTCTACTAAAATATTCAAACATTGCTGCAACTTTTGAATATCTAACTGCCCTGTAATCTTAACTGCGGTCGAAATATTATAAGCAGAATTATCAGGTTCTAGTTGATGCAAAAACCATTGTCTTTGTTGCGCAAAGGATAACTGTAATTCACCATCCCTAGAGATAATTTCAATATCTTCTAGTTTGTTATCACTATTACTTTGCACTCTATCAACTGCTTGAGCTAAATCTCTAATAGTGGGAGCTTCAAACAAAGTCCGTAAAGGTAAATCAATAGTAAAAGCCTGTCTGACCTGAGATATTACCTTTGTTACGAGTAAAGAATGCCCTCCCAATGCAAAGAAATTAGAATTAATACCAATTTGATTCTGATTAAGAATTTCTGTCCAAATTCCTAATAAAATTTCTTCGGTGGTAGTTTGCGGAGTAATTAAAGTGTCCTTATCTTCTGCAATCTCAATAGTCTCGGGTAAAGGTAAAGCTTTACGATCAATTTTTCCATTAGGTGTTAAAGGAAAGGATTCTAGAGGAATAAATGTCCCTGGAATCATATAACTAGGAAGTTTATTGCTTAAAAATGAACGTAACGTAATAACATCGCATGTCACGTTTTTACGGGATATGAAATAGGCTATTAAACGTTCATCACGGACAACTGCGATCGCAGACTGAATTTCAGGATAATTTGTTAATGCAGCCTCTATTTCTCCTAATTCAATCCGAAAACCTCGAATTTTCACCTGATTATCTAATCTTTCCAGATATTCAAAATTACTGCATGGCAGTTGTTTAACGCGATCGCCTGTCTTGTAAAGCCTTGCTGGGAGAGCAGAGGGGGCGGAGGAAGCAGGGGGGCAGGG
>JBCCYD010000395.1:0-5907 GCA_039190385.1 Cyanobacteria bacterium P01_F01_bin.143
ATAAGGTCTTCTTTGTGACATTACTCTTTTTGGCTCTCATTATTAAGATTTTGTCATCTATGTAGCATCCCACAAAACTGCCAAAATATAGTCATCTCTTAATTCGATATCTTTGCTATTTTATTTAATCCTCATTCCTAAGGTGGTTGTGGGAACAGTTACGCATTAGCCCAGTACAAAAAATAATTATTTGGTTGGATTGTTGTTATAGTGGGGCTTTATTCAACTATATTGATAAGTCTGATTTAGATCAGCTTGGCAAAGATTATTGTTTGATTACTGCTACTCGCTCCTTTGAACAAGCATTTGAAAATTTTGAGCAAGGATTATTTACTAGGGAATTACTTGAGGGTTTAAACCCCGATTTTGATCATTATGGAGATGAAATAGTTGATAGCCATAAGTTAGCTCAATTCATCTCTAAAAAGATGGCGCAAACTATGCAGGCTCCCCAGTTTCTTTGTTCCAAAAGATCTATTCCTTTAACTACTAAGTCTCCATTATCAGCATTCCAAGATGAATGTCCCTACCGCTCTCTTTCTTCTTTTACTGAAAAACCAAAAGATGCTCAGGTTTTTTATGGAAGAACCAAACCAACTCAGCAGTTGATCGACAAAATGCGGAATAAGGAACGTCTAATTGCAGTTTTCGGGCAATCTGGTAGTGGGAAATCTTCTCTTTTAAGAGCCGGGTTATTACATCAACTCAAATCTGGTCAATCAATCCCTGGTAGTAATCACTGGATATATCTAGAACCTTTTACTCCTGGGGATAAACCATTAACTCATTTGTCTGAAGCATTTGAAGAAGGATTCATTAAAAGCGAAGATAATCTCCCAATTATTCTGATTATCGATCAGTTTGAAGAATGTTTTACTATGTGTGACGAAGAACATCGTCAAAATTTCATTCAAGAACTGAGTAAGTTACTTAAGTCTCAGCAAAATCTACAAATTATTATAGGCATGAGGTCTGATTTTCGTAGTAGGTTACGAGAGTATCCAGAATTTAGGTCACAGATTAGTCCTTTTAATCTAAAACATTTAAGTCAGGACGAGATTAGAGAAGCGATTGAAAAACCAGCTGAGATAGTTGGTTTATACATTCAGGGGAGTCTCAAGCAAGAACTAATTAATGATGTGGAGGATTATCCAGGAAGTTTACCTCTGCTGCAATATACTCTCACTGAGCTTTGGAAAGAGACTAGAGCTCAAAACGAAAAGTTTCTGCGTCTGGAAACTTATAAAAACTTGGGCGGCATTGAAGGAACTTTAGAAAAACGGGCTGATGAAGTTTATAAAAGTTTGTCGGAAGATCAAAAACCAGTTGCGAAGAGAATATTTTTAGAATTAACTCAGCTCGGGAGTATTCAGGATACTCGTCGCAAAGTTAGTTTGCAATCTTTAGTAAATTCTCACCATTCCTTTGATGTATTGGACGAAGTAGCTCATATTTTAGCAGATAGGAAAAATCGTCTTATCACAAGATCTGATGAATTGATTGATAGGGAACAAGGGCAGGATGATACTAATAATTTAAACACTAATAATCAAATAATTTTAGATGTAGTTCATGAGGCATTGATTCGTCATTGGGGTCAATTGCGGGAATGGCAGGAGCAATATCGCGATGGCATGTTTATTGAGCGTAAAATTGAAGATGCGGCTGAAGACTGGTTAGAGAAAAATAGAAAACCTGATTACCTTTGGCGAGGTGAGCAACTAAGTACAGCCGAGCTTTATTTAGATAACTATAAAGATTGGGGCATGCTCGATGGCATTGGAGAAGAATTTATTATTTCAAGTATTCAAGTAAGCCGTCGGACTAAAATACAATCAGGTATTGTTTATTCACTACCATTATTTTTGGGAACAATAGCAGGATTTTTAGGAATTATTTCGATCTTTAGTAATCAAGAGGCCCAGTTAGCAAAACAAGCTGCATATATTAAAGTTAAGCTTTCCGTTGGTAATGAAATAGAACATCTGTTGGAATCTATTAAGTTAGTAGGTAATAACCAAAAATTTTCTCAAAACTCTTTGAGATCTTCAACTAAGCTGATTCCTGAAGTTCAATCTGTCTTATATCAAGCAGCAGACAATAGCAGAGAAAAATATTCCTTTCACAACCATCAAGATTCGGTCAATTCCGTAGCTATAAAATACGATAGTAACTATCTTGTTTACGGTAGTACTAATGGCACAGTTAAATTATGGGATATCACCAATAAATCCCTAGTTCATACTTTCGTCGGTCATCAAGATTCGGTCAATTTCGTGGCAATCAGCTCAGATGGTAAACACCTTGTTTCTGGCGGATCTGATAAAACAGTTAAACTATGGGATGTCGCCAATAAATCCCTAGTTCATACTTTCGTCGGTCATCAATTGTCGGTTAAATCCGTAGCAATAAGCTCCGATAATAAATATATTATTTCTGGTAGCGATGATGAAGCAGTTAAATTATGGGATATTGCCAATCAATCCCTCATTCATACCTTCGAAGGCCATAAATCCCCAGTAAGATCTGTAGCAATAAACTCTAACAATAAATATATTATTTCTGGTAGCAGTGATAACACGGTTAAACTATGGGACATTGAAAATCAATCCCTCATTCATACTTTCGCAGGTCATCAATATTCAGTCACTTCCGTGGCGATAAGCTCCGATAGTAGCTATCTTGTTTCTGGTGATAGTAATGGCGCAGTTAAATTATGGGATGTTGAAAATCAATCCCTCATTCATACTTTCGCAGGTCATCAATATTCAGTCACTTCCGTGGCAATCAGCTCAGATCATAAAAGCCTCATTTCTAGCAGCAGTAATGGCACTGTTAAATTATGGGACGTTGACAATCAATCCGTCATTCATACTTTCGCAGGACATCAAGAATCGGTCTATTCCGTGGCAATCAGCTCAGATGGTAGATACCTTGCCTCTGGTGGGTTTGACAAAACAGTTAAATTATGGGATATCGCCAATCAATCCCTCATTCATAGCTTCGAAGGCCATCAATCCCCAGTAAGATCTGTGGCAATAAGCTCCGATGGTAACTATCTCGTCTCTGGTAGTTGGGACAAGACAGTTAAATTATGGGACATTGACAATCAATCCCTCATTCATACTTTCGAAGGCCATCAATATTCGGTATACTCCGTGGCGATAAGCTCCGATGGTAACTATCTTGTTTCTGGTGGGTATGATGAAACAGTTAAACTATGGGATATCGCCAATCAATCTCTAGTTCATACTTTCACAGGGCATCAAGATCCGGTCTATTCCGTGGCAATAAGCCCCGATGGTAAATATCTTGTTTCTGGCGGTTATAATAGCACAATTAAACTATGGGATATCGCCAATCAATCCGAAGTTCATACTTTCATCGGCCATCAAGATTCAGTAAGATCCGTGAAAATCAGCTCCGATAGTAAGTATCTTGTTTCCGGCAGTGATGATAAAACGGTTAAACTATGGAATATCGCCAATCAATCCGAAGTTCATACTTTCATCGGCCATCAAGATTCAGTCAATTACGTAGCGATAAACCCTGATAGTAAATACCTTGTTTCTGGTAGTAGTGATGACACAGTTAAATTGTGGGATATTGCCAATGAATCCGAAGTTCATACTTTTATCGGCCATCAAGAGCCTGTCTATTCCGTAGCAATCAGCTCCGATGGCAAACACCTTGTTTCTGGTAGTAGTGATGGCAAGGTTAAATTGTGGAAAGGAATACACTGGCAAGATTGGCTAGAGAGCGGATGCAAGAGAATTCTATTACATCCTGCTCTCGTTTCAAGAAAAATAGATTCTGCTTTAGAAGCAGCAAACACTTGTGTCAAATATGGGAATTGGACTTCGCTTGAAAAAGCTGAATTTGACTTAAGACGAGCTGAATACAGCTTAAGTCAAGCTGAATCCGACTTCAGTCGAGCTAAATCCTTAGTTGAACAAGGATTGACTTCAGCTAAAAATTCTAATTTAGAAGCTGCTCAAGAAAAATTCCGACAAGCATATAAATTAGACCCTGATAACGTTAACTTAACTGGATTAACAACTGAAGCGAATCAACTAGCTGCCGAAGAACTCATTAAGCAAGGATTGACTTCAGCTAAAAATTCTAATTTAGAAGCTGCTCAAGAAAAATTCCGACAAGCATATAAATTAGACCCTGATAACGTTAACTTAACTGAATTAACAACTGAAGCGAATCAACTAGCTGCCGAAGAACTCATTGAGCAAGAATTGACTTCAGCTAAAAATTCTGATTTAAAAGTTGCTCAAGAAAGATTACAACAAGCAAAGGGAAGAGTTAGAGAAGGCGATATTAGCAAAGCTATTACTCTCTACAATCAAGCACTAAAAATTGACCCTAATTTAGAAATCAAAAGTAGCTCCTGGAATTCTCTCTGTTGGTTTGGCGGCATCTATGGCTATGCTTCTGAGGTTCTTAATGCTTGTGAAAAAGCAGTAGCTCTAGCAGATGAAGAAAGTAAAGCTCTTCATGTAGATAGCCGGGGTCTTGCTAGAGCTTTGACGGAGGATACTCAAGGAGCAATTGAGGATTTTTTATACTATGTTGAAAACTTTAAAGGCGACAAAATATACATCGATAAAAGAAAAGAGTGGATCGAATCGCTAAAGAGAGGAGAAAACCCTTTTACAAATGAAGTTCTAGAATATTTGAAGGACGAATAAAAGAATAGACAGCAACAACTTAAAACTAAAATACTGGAAGAAAAATCAATGAATTCTCATTCATCATGCAAGCTATAAGCTTTAGTTATACAAAAGTAGTTTTAATTGCCGATAATTCCGCCTATCGGCACTTAAAACCACGAAATAATCAGGCTTCTGGGGATTAATAAATTTTAGCTCAATTGTTATTGAGAATAGAGACTTTAGCTGAGAATTGACCCTATATTATTGAGAATATTTGATAACTTCTCCTAATGATTCAATAGTGCTGGCGTGAGAAATGTCAGCTTGATTACTAAGGTTAATCTACACGACTTGGCAATTTTTATCTTTGGTCAACGAGAAATGGTCGTTATAGCCGCGATCGCAACTGCTGAAAGTCCTATTATTTCGTTGGTGGTCACTGAATTTTGCCAAGTCGTGTAATCTACTATTTATTGATTTAGCAATCAAAGGGGAAGAGATTGTGATTACTCAAGATGACAAACCAGTAGCCAAAATCTCTTATTATTAATTCATATCTCTTGCTACTTCAAATTCATTCAGAATATTACACCCCAATTCCCATTCAACTAAAGAATTTACATTCTCTTTGTTATCACAATTTAATTCCCATTCTTTCCTGATTTCATCCTCAGTTTTATTGTAAATATTTGAAAACACCGTAAATCTTATATCTTCTGGATTAGAAGGATGCCATACTTTAATATTCCCATCATCATTATCAACGACAACAGAGTAATCACCGTTCCCCCATTTAATTAACATTTTTCTTTTTCTCTTTAGGTCTCCAAGACCTTTCAGTTGATGTCAATATTTAAGTTGATTTTAGCTAATGTTGATTAGTACGTAACAATCGGGCGGCTTCAGCATATTCTAAATCTTACCAAACGGCTGTCCCCATCGCCGCCAATTCTCCTTATTAAACGGACTTTGCCATCTGTTAATCAACTCACTTTCCAGCTTCAATCGACTTTTGTGATCGCTCGGGGTATCGTACCAGAAAGCACTACAAACTCGGACTTCTAATTTATATTTACGGTGCAGTTCAATATAATTGGCGACGTAATCCTTACAATCATGGCCCCATGGAAAAAGCGCCGCCGGGTAGTGCCACTAGTGCGAAGCTAACCTTCGACCCTGGAATGGTAATGGAGTCTAACTCTTGAGCGCTAAGGCAGGCACACACCGCTAGGGTGCAAAGAAA
>JBCCYD010000396.1:0-5907 GCA_039190385.1 Cyanobacteria bacterium P01_F01_bin.143
CAACGTCAACTAGCTAAAAGGTTTCGTGTTGCTCTAAGCTTTATAGTCAAGTTGCCGTTGAGAAATTTCCTCTTGTTCGTAAACATCAATAATCTTTTGTCTTAAATCAAGTGAATATGCTTTCATTCTAAATTAGCTGACTAGGTTTAAATTAAGTGTATCTCATCTATTTGAGAACCGCTATAAAATAACGGCCAACAGTATTCGCACGTTCCTCAAACCACCAGAAACAAAAGATCACAGTTTAACGACAATGATCGTTCCCACAGAAATTCACGAAAATATGCAACAAGAAGCTACAGCAAGGGGTTTGTCTATTGTGGAATTCTTAGAAGTGATACTGGAATTTTTCATCAGTGGTGAGAATTCACACCTTTTGCAATCTAAAATAAATACATCAGATTACAAGCAAAAGCAACAAAATTGGCGGGAAGATTTAGCAAAAATAGTAGAAGAACAAGAAAAATCTCTACTGTTATCAGAAGCAAATCAATTAATTTAGACTAAAAGATAATAATTCTAATTTTTTATTAGCGATCGCGTTGATGGCTAACAATTCTTCCTGGGTGCGATCGCGCAAGGCGAGGCGCTAAGCGATCGCGCTCCCGTTTTCGCTCCCTCGGCCTCTCTATAGAAATAATGTGAGAATCAAGAATTAAAGCTAATTTTGAGAACAATGGTGGAAAAACAGTGTTCAAGCTTGGACTGAAGAACTCAGAACAGCGATGATCAAATATAGCAACATTGACACCTCATCCCGAGCATTAGTTGCCAAAATACTAGAAATAGTATGACTCATTACTCATTACCCATTACTCATTACTCATTTAGTCTTCAGCAAAAATATAACGACGTAACTCAGAAGGATCAGGTTCAGGACTACTTTCTGCAAACTCTACTGCATCATTAACAATACCCTGTACCTTTTTATCGAGATCCTTAAGCTCCTCTGCCGTAGCCAATTTTTGCTTAGTTAGATAATCAGAAAATCTAGTAATTGGATCTCGTTTAGCCCAAAATTCTTTCTCTTCAGCAGAACGCAATTCATCAGGATCGGCCAAAGAATGCCCACGAAAACGGTAAGTCAGCGCTTCAATCAGAGTCGGGCCTTCCCCCGCACGCGCCCGTTCAACAGCTTCTTGTGCCGCAGCTCGCACTGCTAAAACATCCATCCCATCAACTTCAACTCCTGCCATATTAAAAACACTAGCTTTTTTGTAGATTTCTGGCTGAGAAGTAGCGCGATCGTGAGCCATACCGATCGCCCATTTATTATTTTCTACAACATAAATAATCGGTAACTTCCATAATGCCGACATATTCAAACATTCAAAAAACTGACCATTATTACTAGCGCCATCACCAAAGAAACAAGCAGTCACTTGATCCGCATTAGCATCACCCAGAGCATCTTTGCGATATTTACTCTGATAAGCTGCTCCCATAGCAACAGGAATTCCTTCAGCAACAAAAGCATAACCACCTAAAAGATTATGTTGGGCCGAGAACATATGCATCGAACCACCACGCCCTTTACTACAGCCTGTGGCTTTCCCAAATAGTTCCGCCATCACTTCTCTAGCGGGCACCCCCGCACTCAAGGCATGAACATGATCGCGATAGGTACTACTCACGAAATCTTCATCGCGACGCATGGCTCGGATGACTCCGGTGGAAACGGCTTCTTGACCATTGTAGAGATGGACAAAACCAAACATCCTGCCCCTGTAATACATTTCTGCACATTTATCCTCGAACAACCGCCCTAGAACCATATCTTCATAGAGCATTAAACCTTCTTCTCTAGTGATTTTGATTGAAGAGGAATCAAATTTAGGAACAGTTCTTTCAGCAGCCATAGAGTCTGTGGTATCTAAAATATTAGTACAAATTTTACTTGCAATTTTCTATCGTCGCTTATTAAGTAGGACTTTGTAAACATTAAAGATTAAACATTAAAGATTAAATACTTAATAGTTTCTCAGAGACTATACAATCCCAGAAATTAGATCTTAATCTTTAATGTTGTGCTCATCAAATCCCATAATCTCGATCAGCGAAGCTGTCACTCCGTGAGCGCTTCGAGATCATCGGCTGGTTCAAACCCAAAAACCTGAGCATAAAAATAAAACTCACCGTCGATCGCCTTTTTGATATTGGCTGCTTGACGGAAACCATGTCCTTCATCGGCAAAAGTAATATGAGCCACAGGAATTCCCTTTTGCTTCAACACTTCCACCATCATCTCTGCTTGATTGGGTGGCACAACCTTATCCTCCAAACCCTGGAAAAAAATCACAGGACAAGACAACTGCTCTGTATAGTGAATAGGCGATCGCGCTTGATAAATCTGTTTATCTTCAGGATATTTCCCTATCAAACGATCTAAATAACGAGATTCAAACTTATGGGTATCAGTTGCCAAAATCTCTAAATCACTAACGCCATAATAACTAGCACCAGCTTTAAAAATATCGCGAAAAGTCAAAGCCGCTAAAGTCGTATAACCCCCCGCACTGCCACCAGAAATCACTAATCTTGACCCATCCGCTAATCCTTGAGCAACTAGATATTTAGCAGCATTGACACAATCATCGACATCCACAATGCCCCAATTATTCTCTAACCGCTGACGATATTTGCGACCGTAACCAATACTGCCACCATAATTAACATCAAGGTAACCAAAACCCCGACTGGTCCAATATTGAATTCGCAGGCTGAGATTAACCGATGCTGCTGCTGTGGGGCCACCATGACTTTTGACAAAGATCGGAGGTAGTTCACCTTCTGGGGCATTATAGTCTTTATTTTGCGGAGGATAATACCAGGCATAGGCCGTAAGATTATGAGTTGTGGGAAATGCGATCGCTTTGGGCAAACTCAGATAACCAGGGTCTATATCTAATGTCCCCGAGATTTTGAGAATTTCTGGTGATTTTGTTTCCAAGTTCAGTTTAACTACAGCCGTCGGTTGACTAGGAGAACCAGCAATAAATAACGCTTGACCATCGGGCGTCGTAGTAACCGAAGAGATATTAGTATAATCGCTTTCTATTTTGTTAAATTGCTTTGATACTGTATTAATTGTGCCTAAATGCCAACTACCATTTTCCGAATAAGCACAAAAAATTAGTTCGGCATTAATAAAGGTATAGGTAGATAAACCAAAGACCCAATGGGGATAGGCAAATTCTGCTGACATCGGATGTAAACATTCGATAGTTCCATCAGCATTGCGACGATAAATATTCCACCAATCACTGCGATCGCTAGAAAAGAATAATATTCCATCAGGTGACCATTTTGGTTCACAAATGGATTCAGCCTCTGCTCCTGCGATAACTTCTATATTGGCAATCGAACCATCTGGGGTAATATTTCCTAAACGCAGATAACTACTATCCCAAGGCATATCAGGATGATCCCAACTTATAAAGGCTAACTGTTTGCCGTCGGGACTAATCCGAGGCGAGGTATAAAAATCATTACCAGAAACTAGTGTGGTGATTTCTCCTGTTGAGATCGCGATCGCGACAATACTATTGACGGCTTCACTATCGGCTAGGGAATGATCTTCGGCTATACAGATTAAACGCTGATTACTGCGATCTAAAACAAAATCAGCATAACGCACCGCAGATTCAGCAGTAATCGCTTGGGGTGATTTTCCTATTTGCTGTTGATAGACTCGACCATCTTGATAATTGCTAAAGTAAACAGTCCCATCTTCAATTAAATAAGCGCCACCACCATATTCATGAACTCTAGTGCGAATATTGAAAGGTTGAGGGGTGATATCTGATACTTCGCGATCGCGATCGCGACTACCGAAGGTCTCGCCTGTAAGTTGAACTAAAACATTTCGACCTTTTTCTGTGGGTCTGCTTTCTAACCAATATATATTCGGCCCATCACTAGCAACTCCTCCTAAACCAACAGTTTTTGAGACAATAAGATCAGAAGTAATTGGTGATTTCCAAGAGCCAAAAGGCGCAATTTTCATAGAATTATAATTCGCAATTTTTATAAGAATTATAATTTGAGATGAACCCCTAAAGCCAAAATGCTATGGCGACTAGTCCTGATAATAAGAAAGGGAAAGCCCATCTTAACCATAGATCAAAATCTAGTGCCAAAACTTGTTGTTTGAGCCCAGTAAGTTCGATGGTTGCAACAGTTTCAACTAAAGCCAAAAAAACTAAGATCATCGACCCCATAACAAACTTATCAAGAACCGTAAGGTAAGGAACACGAGGTAAACTTTGCTGGAGGGTAAATTCATAAGTAACTAAGGTTAAAACTGCCGTAACTGAGATAGCAATCTGGGGCATCGCTTCCTCAGGAGGAAACCAAAAAACAGCATAAGACATTGACACAATGAGGATTAGGGGTAACATTACACGGGATATATAGTATCCTGAATATCGTTTTACCTTGAGTTCATAGTCAAAACAAACAAAATTTTGATTCAAATGGGCAATATGGCGGGACCCATTATGGGCAAAGGGATTATCGGTAGACCAGTTGGGAAGCGAAACTTCTTCTGTCAATCCCGTTAGTTGATTGTTAACAGTAAACTGTACTTCCTCCGGACTAAACACAAATGACATTATTTGAATACGAAGAGTCTGTTCATCAAAAGGGAAGCGTCTGAGATTTAGAGGGGATGACATTAAACCATGAAATCTCTGTCTAGAAACCACAGTACCATCTGCTACGACTAAAGTGGTTTCAAAGTTTTTATTCAAGTTACGTTCATTAAATACTCTAGCTGCTGGATGCCAAATTTCATCTAGATGTTTGCGACAAGAAGCAATAGAGTTTTCAGCTTCACTCTTAACTAGGTGGGGATCTTTCCATCTAAATTCGATAAAAAAATCGGCTTCAAAACTTTGCTGTGCTTCATCAATTTTAAATATGTCAATCACATAAAGACCAACGGATATTTGAGTTGCTCCTTGAGAAGCAAAAGGACGTTCTCTCACTAAAAGCTCTCTAGCTGGATTGGAATCATCTTCAAGTATTTTGCTAGTGGGAACTGGAATGGTTTGGGAAAAGGCAGTTTCTGAATGGGGAAGATCCATAATAATCTATCAAGATATTTTTTTATTTGACATTCTTGGGGCTTTAGTCAGCTTACTAAGATAGTGATTATGAATTTGTACCATTATTTACCAAAGATCATGGGTTTAAAGCCCCGCCCTTTGGGATAAAATAAGTTCAATTTAGACTAAATTTCCTTCTTGAGATCTTGAGACTGGAATCTTAACCAAATAACTTTTGTTTTAATGAATTCCGCATCGTATCAACGGGCACAGGTTGTTGTAACCAAATTTCTAGGGCAGCAGCTCCTTGTTGAACCAACATTTCCAGACCATCGATAGTTTTTAAACCTTGATCGCGGGCAAAACTGAGAAACTTAGTCGGACTAGGAGTATAAATCAAATCATAGGCGATCGCGTCTGGTTTGAGTAGCTTGATTAAATCAGGAGAAACTGGAGAATTATCAATATGAGGATACATGCCCACGGGAGTCGTATTTACCAATAAATCTGCTGTAGATAATAATTCGGGTAAAGTTTCACTGTAATGAACCTTGAGTAATTGGGTGATTTTGGGCAGATTTGGCCAAGATTGATAAAAATTCACCAATTTTTCGCGATCGCGGCCTATAATATGAATTGCTGAACATCCTAATTCGGCTAATCCTGCAACCACGGCTCTAGCGGAGCCACCATTCCCGAGCACGATCGCAGTTGTGTTTCTCCAATCGGCTGATATTTCTCTAAGAGGAGCGACAAAACCTTCAACATCTGTATTAGTACCTTTCCATCCTGATCCACTTTCCCATACAGTATTAACAGCACCAACCATTTTTGCCGTATTCGTTACTTCTGAGAGCAA
>JBCCYD010000397.1:0-5899 GCA_039190385.1 Cyanobacteria bacterium P01_F01_bin.143
TCCTGCCTGCCCAGGTGAATACAGATGTTGAGAACTAGGGAAATAAAGCGATATTCCCCCCAAAACCCTAATGTTCTAAAACCTTAATTTTTTCGGTTTCTAAATACAATATCTAAATAATAAATATTGTTAAGTTTTATTTCTTCTATTTCGAGAATAAGTATCAATAATGCAAAATAAAACTGTCCTTAGCTTGTTAACAATGATTAGTAACAAGTTAAGAATTAAAGCAGGGATGATGATAGTGCAGGATACAAGGGTAAGGAAAAAATTTTTCCCTACTCCTTCTTTCTCAAATCATTCCGAAAAGTTTGGTTTTTATCACATTTGATTAGGAGGTTTTGTTTTGCAGGCCTACGGTAAGACGGAAATAAAATACGATTGGTGGGCGGGAAATGCTCGACTAGCTAATATGTCGGGTATATTTGTCGCAGCCCATGTTGCTCAAGCAGCTTTAATTGTTTTTTGGGCAGGAGCATTCACACTTTTTGAAATATCTAAATATTCCCCAGATTTACCCCTCGGACAACAGGGTCTAATTCTGTTACCTCATTTAGCCACTTTAGGATATGGAGTAGGAGAAGGCGGTCAGATTGTCGATACTTATCCCTATCTTGTTGTTGGTGCAATTCATCTAATTTCTTCTGCTGTGCTCGGTGCAGGAGGTCTATATCATACTCTCAAAGCCCCAGGAATTCTTAAAGAAGCAGGTGGTCGGGCAGCAAAATTCCACTTTGAGTGGAACGATCCCAAGAAACTTGGCTTCATCTTGGGTCATCATCTGATTTTCCTTGGTGCAGGAGCTTTACTTTTAGTTGCTAAAGCAATGTTCTTTGGTGGATTATATGATTCCACGATTGATGAAGTACGAGTAGTTACTGATCCCACTCTCAATCCTTTGACTATCTACGGCTATCAAACTCATTTTGCCTCGGTAGATAACCTAGAAGATTTGGTTGGCGGTCATGTATATGTGGGATTTCTCCTCATTGGCGGTGGAATTTGGCATATTCTTACACCTCCTCTTGCCTGGGCGAAGAACTTAGTCAGTTTTGAAGGAGAAGCAATTCTTTCCTATTCTCTTGGTGGGATTTCTATTGCTGGTTTTGTCGCTGCTTATTTTTGCGCAGTCAATACCTTAGCCTATCCTCCAGAATTCTACGGTCAAGTATTAGAAGTAAAATTGGGAGTTGTGCCTTACTTTGCTGACACGGCAGATTTACCCGCAGGAGTTCATACTGCTCGCGCATGGTTGGCAAATATGCATTTCTTCTTTGCGTTTTTCTTCCTTCAAGGCCATCTTTGGCATGCTCTGCGGGCCATTGGCTTTGATTTCAAACGTATTACTAGTGCTCTTGACAGTGCAGGAACTCCCCCAGTAACTTCAGCTTAAAACTTCCAAAAGAATGTTTTAGTTAAATAACAACTGGGTTCAATCCCTGAATTGGCTTGTGTTCTCTCTCTCTTTTATAGCTTAATGCAAATTTGCGTTTGTATTAGGCTTTCTTTCGATTTCGGGACAAATATTATGACAGCAACATCATTTGGGCGTTCAGCTAACTATGATTGGTTATCTGGAAATTCTCGTTTAATTAATTTATCAGGTCAATTACTGGGCGCACATATTGCTCATGCTGGCTTGATCATGTTTTGGGCAGGTTCAGTTACTTTATTGGAAATAAGTAAACTGGCCCCTAATATAGCTCTTTCTGAGCAGGGATTATTATTGATTCCTAATCTAGCTGGGTTAGGTTGGGGCATTGGAGCCAATGGTTTAGTGGTTGATACCTATCCTTATTTAGTTATCGGCGTATTGCACCTAGTTGCCTCAGCTGTTCTCGGTGCAGGAGGTTTATTCCATGTTTTCAAAGGGGTAGGTAATCTTGAAGATGGTGAAGGTCGCGCCGTCAAATTCCACTATGAATGGAGTGATCCCCAGAAAATGGGCTTTATTTTGGGCCACCATTTAATTTTTCTCGGCGTAGCAGCTTTATTGTTCGTTGGGAAAGCGACATTATGGGGTGGTGTTTATGATTCTGTAGTGGGAAGTGTACGAGTTGTTAGTGCTCCGCCGATTAATCCTGTACCTATTTTTGGTTATCTTTTTGGCTTGAGTCATGGCATTTGGAATCCTTTGGGAATGGCGGCAGTTGGTAGTTTAGAAGATATCATTGGTGGTCATATTTGGGTTGGCGTTGCTTGTATTGCAGGCGGAGCTTGGCATATACTTGTTCCTCCAATGGATTGGGCGAAAAAAGCTCTAACTTATAATGGTCATGCTATTTTGTCTTACAGTTTAGCGGGAGTTGCTTTGATGGCTTTTACTTCTGCTTATTTTGTTGCCTTTAACGATTTAGCCTTTCCTTCAGAGTTTTATGGTGTAGATCGTAGTTTGTTTGCCGGAGTGCAATCTCTTCTTTGTGTAACATTCCTCGGAGGTCATATCTGGCATGCACTGAAAGGAACAGCAGAAGCTAATGATTCTGGGATAATCAGTGATGCTGATCGGGCTCGAGCAACTGCCGCAGGTTTTGTGACTCTCGCAATTATAGTTATTAGTTTGGTTTTGCTTTCCTTTAGTTAGCAATCAGTAAAGTTTATGGGATTTTAGAGTTTTTTTTAGGTTATTAATTCTATAGTTAATAACCTTATTTTTTGTTTATTGTAGAGGCGAACGACTGTTCGCCCCTAAGATTTTAACGCCAATAATAAGCTATAATTGCCAGCAAAATATTAACTAAATAGAAACTGCCAACTACTTGAGTTTCTGTCCAGCCACTTAGCTCGAAGTGATGGTGAATCGGTGCCATTTTTAAGAGTCGTTTTCCGTTGCCATCAGCATCTTTGGTTGCTTTGTAATAAAGTACTTGAGCAATTACAGAGATTGATTCGAGAAAGAAAATCCCACTAACAATAAATAATGCCCAGAGATTGCCACTAAGTAGACCGATCGCGGCTAGGGAACCACCCAAAGCCAGAGATCCTGTGTCGCCCATAAAGACAGAAGCTTTATTGTGATTGTGACGTAAAAAACCTAAACAAGCACCACTCATACAGATGCAAAACAACATGAGATTGGGATGAGTTGCGGCGAGGATCATGGCTAAGCTGAAAAAGGCGATCGCGCTGGTTCCAGCAGCTAAACCATCTACGCCATCAGTTAGGTTGGTAGCATTACTTTCGGCAGCGAGGACAAATCCAGCTAGGGGAAAAAATAGAAATCCTAATTGTAATGATAAGCCAGCGGGAAGTGAGATATTGGCGATCACGGGGAACTTTTGCCACCATAACCAGAGACAGAAGAAAACTGCGATCGCGATTTGCAGGCTCAGCTTCATTTTCGGGGAAATCCCTTTATTAGATTTACGTTTTAAAACTTGCCAGTCATCGAGCCAGCCGATAAAGCCATAACCGAGAGTAACCAAAGAAGTCGCGATCGCATTGGTCGAAAAATTAGTCCACAGCAGCGCAATCATCACAGCTACAGGAATAAAGAAAATGCCTCCCATCGTTGGAGTCCCGGCCTTTTTGAGGTGAGATTGAGGTCCATCCTCTTGGATAATTTGTCCAGTTTTCAGCTTACGTAAGATAGGCACTACCCAATAGCCCAAGATGCCACTGCTCAAAGCACAAATCAAGAAAGGAAAGGTGATAGCTTCGGATAAATTTAGCCAACCTCCATTGAGCCAATCAAAAAAAATTGCCCATACCCCAAGGATACAAGCTAGTAAAGTTAAAAGATTTGCCCCAGAAAGATCGAGGGATTTTGCGGTAGAGATCGATTTAGTTTCCACAATTATTGTTGAGTTAGAGATATCGCTATTGGCTGCGCGTATATCTTATCCCAAATTAATCTTCCTCGAAATCTGAATCATACTCTTCATTATCGAGTAATTCTTCCACATCATCCTGAGAGCTACTAGGCTTTTTAGCCTCAGCATCTCGTTCTCTAGGAATTAGACGATTATTGGACTCTAACCAATCCAACAGAGAAGCTTTTTGCTTCAAGGGAATGACAACTGCTGGCTCGAAACGAGGTTCCTGAGACAGGGCAGGATTATTAACTTCTTCCATAATTAACAGTACTTAGTCTTAGTAAATAAATTAGTGGCGGTTCTCTAGCTTACATTATCGCTTAAGCAATCATGAATTATCCATAAAAGAAGAGGCGGAATGCGCCCCTGCAAAATTATAGGTTCTTGACCTTGTAGGTATTTTTTGTATTTTTATCTTATTCGCCGTCTGAACCACCAGGGTTACGAGCTGGATCACCAGAAAGAAATCCAAATATGAATAAACCAACAAAGAAAAATACTGTGATGTAAACAACTACTTTGAGAGTGAGCATTTTTTATTCTCCTATAAACCTGCGATCGATTTTAGCAAATAACAAGTTGCTAAAGTTTACCAATAATTTATTATTTTTAATGTAAATTAAACAAATATAGTAAAACAATTACTCAGATTCTAGAAAAACCATGAAAATTCTTGTAGTTGAAGATGATGAAAGGATTAGTGATGCCGTAGTTGAGTATCTTGGTGAACTCCATTATGCGGTTGAAGCTGTCTATGATGGACAGTCTGCCTGGGATTTGTTGGAAGCATTTACCTACGATTTAATTTTGCTTGATGTAATGCTACCAATTATGGATGGGATTACTCTGTGCCAAAAACTGCGTACCAAAGGATTTGAGATTCCCATTTTGATGTTGACAGCCAGAGATACTATCGGGGATAAAGTAGTTGGCTTAGATGCTGGAGCCGATGATTATCTGGTTAAACCTTTTGAATTGGAAGAATTATCGGCAAGAATTCGCGCTTTATTACGTAGAGGAGCTTCTACTGCACCACCAATTCTACGTTGGGGAGATTTAAGTCTCAATCCTAGTAGTTGTGAAGTTTATTATGGTGAGGATTTATTACCTTTGAGTCCTAAAGAGTATAAGTTATTAGAATTTTTCCTGCGGAATGGGAGACGGGTTTTTAGTCGCGCGCAGATTTTGGAACATCTTTGGGCTTTTGAACAATTACCAGAGGAAGCGACAGTGAAAGCTCATATTCGTGGTTTACGGCAGAAACTAGAAGCTTCCGGGGCACCTAGTGACATTATTGAAACTGTTTATGGTCTGGGTTATCGTCTGAAGGAAGAACCGGCTAATGTAGTTTAAGTGAAAGGAAAAAGGTACGAGGTAAATTTGTGCGATCGCATAGTGCCAGCTTCAGGTGATTGTAAATTAATCTCTAACCTAATTTTCAGTAGATCGAAAAATAATTTCACCTGAGAGAGTTTGTGGATGATCTAGTATTTCTTTATTTTTGCCCCGACTAGAGATTTCTACCTGTCTGCGATCGGGATTAATCAACCAACCCGTATGTAAAAAATTTACTTTAGTCTTGTAATTTCCAACCTGCGTTTTTGGGATTAAAATTAGCGTCAAAAATAGTTTGGTTGTCGTAATAAATATCGTAAGAATATGCTGGTGACAACTTAGTTCCCCTAAGGTCCGCAGCAGAAAACGAAGTATTAAGCAAATTAGCTCCTCTCAAATCTGCTTCTTGTAAGTTAGCTCCTTGGAAATTAGCTTGCTCTAAATTGCTTCTGCGTAAATTAGCTTCAATTAGACAAGCTCGTTGAAAATTGATGTGGGATAAATTTGCTAACTCTAGATCAGCTAAAGCTAAATTAACTTCAATCAAACTAGAATAACTCAAATTACTATTATTGAGATTAGCTTGCCTTAAAATACAATGGTCTAATATCACTTTTTTCAATCTCACTCCATTCAAAGGCGCTTGACTAAGTTCTAATTAATGAAAATTAGATTCTACATTAATATAATTTATAAAAAGTTCGTAGATACTAAAAAAAGATAAATTAATAATATTATAAATCTCGAAA
>JBCCYD010000398.1:0-5853 GCA_039190385.1 Cyanobacteria bacterium P01_F01_bin.143
CATTTTCCAAGGATTTAGCGGATTGCGGAGAGATTCTTCTACCGTGGCGTGAATCATATTTTGGGAAACTTCACCGTCTAAAGTTTTTAATTGATTGACTAGATGATGGATATAAAAAGGAATACAATCCACGGCTTCGGCGATATCTCTGGCAGATTTTTCGACGTTAAAAGTTGCAATATTTTCGCCTTCGATTAGATGGGAAGTTAACGCGATCGCGTCTGCTAATGCTAGAGGCCGACCATCAATTGTATACATATCGTTGGTGGGATCGTTGCGATAGCCAGCTTTTTGGAGATTTTTGAAAATATGGTGCAGGCCAATGGAGCCAGAAAAAACCATTCGGACATCGGGATAGGTTTGGCGCAGCGATCGCAATAGGTCGAGTATTTCCATTGCTGCTTGCTCGTCGAAATTCTCTAACATATGGGGAATTTCATCCCAAATAAAAACTATTTGCCTCTCTTGAAGTGTGACCAAATCTTCTATGGCTTTGATTAGGAGAGTTTTCCAATAGTTTTCGGCAATTTTGGGAAATCTAAAACCAGTAAACTGAGTTTCTTGTAACTGTCCTAAAAATTCTCTCACCCGTCTGGCTTTTCCTTGTTCCCTAAGATGAGTTTCGATATCTTGCCACACTACTTCAACAAATTCTATGGGGGTCCGAATTCCTTCAAGATCGCGGTAAATTGGCAGCATACTACGGTTAGATTCGGCTTTCATCTTTTTGAGTGTGCTACTTTTACCAATGCGCCTTTCGCCAATGAAAATTAAACTTTGTTGCTGGAGAATAGACCATAGTTGGGCAATCAGTTGTTCACGGCCAATTATTTCTTCGGGGGCGATTTCTCCACCTGGATTTGCTTTGAAACTACTATTTTTGAATTTAAAGCTAACTATTTCGTCGCTGCTATTTTGTTCACTGGCAGAGGCATTGCCCCAATCGAGATCTAATTCTTGGCAAATGCGAATGAAATTATGTGCTGCGATCGCCTTGCCATTAATGAACTTGGAAACTGATGTTGGAGAAATCTTGAGGCGTTTCGCGATCGAGCTTCGAGTAAGTTGTTTGATTGCTAATGATTCCTCTACTTTTGGTTTCCATTCACTATTGAGTTGTAATAGACGTGCCATGCTGATCGACTTGATATTCTAGATCCTTGAGAAAGACGATCTTAAATTATCATGAACTATGGTTTGATTGATAATCCGAGGCGACATAGTTAAAAAAAATTATACTCAAGTATTAGATATTATAAAGCTTACAGCTAGTTAACCAATTAATATTACTCAACAACAAGGAGACAAAAATATGTCTGAAAAACGTGAAATAAAAATTGAAAATGGTAATTACAACCAAGAAATAAAAGGTAACTATTATCAACAAAGTGGAAATTTCGGAATTGGTCACATGAGCGGTGGCACGATCGCAGGAAATGCCAAAATTGCAGGAATAATAAACGAATCAGCTCCCCAAGATTTAGCTCAAGCTGCCGCGGAAATTCAACAATTATTAGACCAACTTGCCAAGACTTATCCTACTAAAACTACATCAGAAAAAATGGCAGTAGGAGTCAAACTGACAGAAGAGCTTGAGAATAATCCTACTCGTTGGCAAAAACCGATTAAAGTAATAAAAGCAATGGGAGTTGAAGCCCTGGCAGAAGCAGTTGATAATCCGATCTTCAATATTGCTAAAGCCGGAATCGAAGCTGCTCTGGAGTAGATGTAGGTGATTAGAGAGTTTACTTTCGTATTTTAAAAAAGTTTTATTCGCGATCAGGTGACGTCTAACATTGCGCGATCGCGCTCTAGAAACAGCGATCGCAGAACTGAAACTGTGCGAGAGGTTTACTCATTTTTCGCGAGAGGTTCACTCATTCTTCGTGAGCGCAAAATTGGCAATTTTATTAAAAAAGATTGCCTGAACTAGTATTGCCTTGAGATTCCTCAATATTATTTGAAGATGCCTCGGAACTAATGCCAGATTCTTCGTTAGCTTTTTTCTCCAGAAATTCCTCAAAATTCACATAAATTCTGTCTTGAGCTGTCACATTGCTGTTTTCATTCAGAGTGGCACCTCTGACCCCTCTTCTGACATCAAAAAGTTGCTGAAGAGTATCTTCTGGATCGGTTCCTTGTTTCAGAGTAAATAGCAGACTATCACTATTACAAGGTGAACTCTTAGAAGCTACAGCACAAATTACTGGCTGTCTATTGACTTTACCAGCCGTTAAATGTTCAAGCGTATCGCGATCGCTAAAATACTGAAATTTATTAGAAACAATATCGCAACGAGTTTGGTTATCATAGCCACCACTTTCAAAATAACCAGAGCTCCAGACGATGATTGGAACATTGCCATAGTTTGGCGATCGTACAATAGTCGCCGGGTGTCCATCTTCCGTCCCACAGAAAAAACTTGCCTCCTGGCTAAAACTTGGACGACTAGAAATTAATGTCGTAGCTAAAGTCATAGCAGAAACACTTAAAAAAGATACAAACTTGGAAAATTTCATAATTCGGTAATGCTCCTAAAGAGAAATATGACTAATCTCTTACTTTATAATAATAGTAGTAATTAAACCTAATGTGGTTTTATTGTTGAATCTGTAACATCAACTCTTCTAGACTATTCATTGCGGGTTCATAATCAGGCTTAATTGACAAAGCTGTTTCGAGAGAGTTTTTGGCTTCTTCATAGCGTTCCAACTTATAGAAAACAAAAGCTTTGTTTGTCCAAACAATATAGTCATTGGGATTTAATTCTGTAGCCTGATCATAGGCATCAAGAGCTTCTTGATTACGCCCAACCGTTTCTAAAATCAATCCTTTATTACTCCATGCAGGAGCATAACTAGGATCAACGCTAATCGCTTGTTCAACATCTTGCAGCGCAAATTTATATTGACCTAATTCAAGATTAATGAAACCTAGATTGTTATAGAGTAATGCCGAACTTGGAAGATTTTGTTTTTCGCGTAATTCTATTGCTTTACGGAAAGAGTTTAATGACTCATCATATTCTCCAAGAGCATAGTATAGTTCGCCTTGGCTCATCCAATCAGCAGGATTATTAGAATTGAGATCCATTGCCTTATCTAAACTATCTAAAGCCGGTTTGAATTGTTGCAAGGCTTGCAATGCACCGGCTTTACAACGATAAGCTTCATATTTATAACGAGAAGGATTAACTTGAAGTTCAATTGCTTTGTTACAAGCTTCTAGAGCTAGGTCATATTTTTCATCAAAACCCAATGCAAAACCTTTAGCAAACCAAGCTAAATATAAATCTTCTCTTAATCTAGTTGCGTTATCAAATGCTTCTCCAGCTTCAGCAACTCGATCGATACGCCAAAGTTGATTACCTTTTTCTAACCAATGATAGGGATTATTGGTATCTTTAATTTTGATCGGTGGTTGCCAATCATTAACAACAGCTTGACTCAAAGAGGAAGGAGCAGAATCTTCAATATTCAAATAGTCATAGACTGGGTGATCTGCTGCCCAAGATAAAAAAGTTTGAATCGGGATACCTTGACTCAAGCCTACTTTAATCCAAATAGGAGATCCAACTTCATCTAGATAGTCTTCAATAATTTCATCGTCTTCACCTATTTGCCTGGCATCTGCTCTGCCATGAATTCCAATTAAACGACCTTGAGTATCGAATACTGGGCCTCCACTCATTCCTGAATGTGTCAAATTAGTATAAAGGAGCTCATAACCACCAAACTCATTATTGGAAAGATCTGGTTGAAGAGACATAGCAGCGCCAGCATTATCGAAAAGATAACCAGGAGAAAAGACACGCTTTGTTTCTCCTGTTAGAGGCCAACCGGAAACAAATATATATTGTTTAGCAGAAGCATCAGAGAATAAACTAAGTTCGTAATTATTATTTCTATAAAGGCGATAATTGAATTGGGAAATAGTGGCAATGGGATAATCTTGCTCACTTTCAAACTGCAAGAGTAATAAATCTACTTTCTCGGGTAATTTTTTGATTTTACTAGTATCTATCTGATATCCTTCCCCATCATAAGTATCAACATATGCTTCTTCGTTTGCTCCAGTTGAGTCCAAAACATGTCTGGCTGTTAGAACATAATAAGTATTACCATTTTTGCCAATAATTACTCCAGAACCTGTATCTCCAAGGGATGGATATATTTGTACCGTAACCTTTTTGGCGATCGCTTCTACACTATCAATCGTTTGTGATAAAGTGACCTGAGATTGAACTATTATCAATACGGCAGTTACAAAGATAGTAGCTAGAAAATTCTTCATTACTCAGCTATAAAATTAAGTATGTTTAATATTGTAAAAAATTACGAATAACCAGGGAACGTTGCTTGATATTCTTCAACTCCTTCGAAAGCATGGCGATTGTATCCCTTGTTTTGAATTAGTTCTTCAATGTAGCGCATTCTATTTTCTGAGTCCGGATGGCTAGACAATAGTGACTGAGCAAAATTAGAACTATCTTCAAGTTGTTCTAGTTTTGCCATAATGTTATATAAACCATCAGCAGAATAATCGGCAGCAGCTAAAACTCTGAGACCAAGAATATCAGCTTGTTTTTCTTTGTCACGACTAAATTTTTGGTTGAGCAAAATTTCTCCGACTTGCAATAAACTAGTACCTGTATTGGAACCTAACAAGTTAGACAGGATTCCCACTCCTGTATTGGTTAGAGCAGAATCGGCAATTTTTTTATAGCCGTGAGATAAAACAGAATGAGCAATTTCATGGGATAGTACTCCAGCTAATTCAGCTTCCGAATCAATGATGTTTAGCATTCCTGTATGAATAAATATTTTGCCTCCAGGTAAAGCAAATGCATTGGGAGTAGGGTCGACAACAATATTAAATTCGTAGGTAAACTCATCTCTACCCATTAACTTGGCTAGTTCTTGCCCAATATTGTTAACATACTGAAGCTGATCTTGATTGGACACCATCTTCAACTGAGATTTATAAGAATCTGATATTAATTGTCCGGCATTAGATTCTCCTGTTAGCAAAATTTCTCCTAGGCTTAAAGCGGCATTTTGATTTCCAGTAGCTACTTGACCACCAGCACCAACTACAGTAGTAATACCAAGTCTTGCTTGCAATTTGTCTTGATATTGCTCGTAGTATTGATCAGCAGCTTTTGTATAATCAGAACTTTTAGGATTGCCAGGATAAGTGTAAGCGAATTCACGAGCCGCAATTGAAGCTTCTAGTGGTTTCCCTTCAGATAAAAGGAATTCAATTCTTTTATCTAAAACATCTTCTCTATCTGGATATAGTTCTGATGCTTTTTCTATAACCGATAGACCTTTTTTTTCTTTACTCAGTAAATTGAAGTAGGTATCCGCTAATAGGATATGACCTGGAACAAATTGTGGAGATTCGTCTACTAGATTTTGGAGCGGGTTTAAAATTTCTTTTTTGATTATTTTTTTTTCGTCAGGCTCTTGCGCTAATGCTTGATTGGCGGCTAACCAATATTCTTTTGCCACAGGAGAAAGCTCTTCTTCACCTGCCAATGGAATAGGGGGTTGGCTTGTTGGGGGAAAATCGGGTTTGACTTGTCTTTGAATCTCTCTAGCTTTAACTAAATTACCTTGTTTATAAAATCTATCTGCTTCGGCAAGTTTGGGATAATAATTGCCCCCAAAGTTTATATCCAAAAAGTTTTGACTAACTTGATAGGTTTCTTCTGAGTGCAATTGGTCTTGTCTTGTCTGTTCAGTAGAGATGACAGATTTGGAAATAACTGCACTGTTATCAAAAAGAACTAATAAAAAAGTCAGAAATACCAAAAATAGTTGTTTACGGGCAAGTAAGCTTAAATATTTA
>JBCCYD010000399.1:0-5847 GCA_039190385.1 Cyanobacteria bacterium P01_F01_bin.143
TAAGTCTCTTCCTTGAGGTGCTTTGCCATTCAGTTTTTCTGTAAGTCGAGCTATTTTTATTTCAGTTTTGCGACGACGTTTAGCAAACTTTTTCGGATCTTCAGGCTTTTGGAGTATCTTACAGCCTGAAGATCCGAAAAAGTTTGCTAAACGTCGTCGCAAAACTGAAATAAAAATAGCTCGACTTACAGAAAAACTGAATGGCAAAGCACCTCAAGGAAGAGACTTAACAGGTCAAGCATGGTTAAATACACTCTTAACCGCGACAAATCAAGTACCTCAAGACGAGACCCAAGCAAAATCATGGCAAGACAAATTGTTAACAGAACAGAAGTCTGTTCCTTACCCTATTTCTTATGAATCCAATGAAGATCTGACTTGGAGTAAAAATGAAAAAGGTCGTCTTTGTGTTCAATTTAGTGGAATTGAAAAATATATTAGCAAGCATGCTTTTCAAATTTATTGCGACAGACGACAAATGACCGTATTTCAACGCTTCTACGAAGACCAAGAAATTAAAAAAGCCAGTAAAAACAATCATTCCAGTGCTTTATTTGCTCTCCGTTCCGCAAGAATATTTTGGCAAGATAGAAAAGGGAAAGGAGAACCTTGGAATGCCAATAGTCTCATTCTCTACTGTACTTTTGAAACACTGCTGTTAAATGCTGAAGGAACAGAATTGATTCGTCAAGAAAAAGCAACCGCGATCGCAAAAACTTTAACCAGTATGAAGGAAAAAGGCGATCTAAATCAAAAACAAGAAGCATTTGTCAAACGTAAGCAAACATCTCTTGCTCGAATCAATAACCCTTTTCCTCGTTCCAGTAAACCTCTATACAGAGGTAAATCCAATGTCTTATTAGGAATTGCTATGAGATTAGATAAACCTGCTACAGCTGCAATATTTGATGGTGAGACAGGGAAAGTCATTGTCTATCAAAGCACTAAACAACTCCTAGGAAAAAAGAATTATCATCTCCTCAATCGACAAAGACAACAAAAGCATTTACTGTCTCACAAAAGAAACGTTGCTCAAAGACATAATGCAAACAATAAATTTGGTGAATCAGAATTAGGACAATATATTGATCGTCTTTTAGCTAGAGCAATCATCAAATTAGCCAAGGATTATCAAGTAGGTAGTATTGTGATTCCCCAAGTCAGAGATATCAGAGAAATCATCCAAACAGAAGTTCAAGCAAGAGCAGAAGATAAAATTCCAGGTTATGTTGAAAAACAAAAAGAATATGCCAAAAAATACCGTACTAATGCTCACAGCTGGAGCTATGGCAGATTAATGGACAACATAAAATCTCAAGCAGCTAAAGTAGGAATTCTCGTAGAAGAAAGTAAACAACCCATTCGTGGTAGCCCAAATGAGCAAGCCAAAGAAATTGCTCTACGTGCTTATCGCGATCGCTTTGAGTCTCTTTGAAAGTACGATCATAAAAATTCTTAACAAAAATAAATATCAGAACCTTGAAAATTACATACAATATTTGACAAACAAATCGCGCCGTAGGTCATGTTCTTCTTGAACCGCTGAACTATGATAAATGTGGGTTAGTTTTACTGTCGGTAGGCAGAATGCTTTCTGACCCTGGTAGCTGTCCGCCCTGATGCTGCCATCGAAAGATGGGAATAAGGTGCGCCCCCAGCAATATGTGGTGTAGACGTACTACTGTGATGGCTACTGAATCACCTCCGAGCAAGGGGGAATCCATCCTCATTTTTTCTTTTTTTTGACGAACCTAAGCGTGGGCGAAATCCCTAGGAGGTCCGACAAAACCCTGAAAAGCAACTCTGATAAAGTTTTTAGGCTTTTGATAGAATGGTCTCCGCTGTAATGGAAAAGGAAATAGGACTATTTTTTCGAGGTTTGTCAAAATTAACTCCAGAACTAAGTCCCAGTTATTCTTCTAGCTTACGCAGTTGCAACGACCATTTTGATTTGAGTTGGGTTGAAAGAGATTTACGGATTCGTGGGGGTATTTTCGTGGATTAGTTGCAACGATTATTTTGCTTTAAGTTGGGTTGAAAATTAATCACAGCTGATTCCTTATTAATGCTCAAGATTTTTTTCACGACCACTCTAGCTTGAATGGTCGTGATTTTTTATAAAATGTTAGGATAGATTGAAAGGAGCGCCCCCTTGGTAATTTATTGAAATCAATGACATTAATTTGTCACTATTGTTTAAAAGACAATAATTAGTCTCCACGACACCTAATTAGTCCTGACGACAGCAATCTGTCCTCAATGACAGATAATTAGTCACTGTACAAGATAAAAAGCCCTTGACGAGGATTGAACTCGTGACCTCACCCTTACCAAGGGTGCGCTCTACCACTGAGCTACAAGGGCAAAATCGGAACATGCTCTTAATCAAGATTAGTTCCCAAAACTAGTAATCCCTTTCGAGACCTGAACCATAATAGCAACTAGAAAGTTACTTTACAAGTAATCGTTCAAAAACCTTGAGTAGGTAATCATTGACCCCCATCATCGCTATCATAATGTTAAGTATCCCGTTATATTTTTCCATTGAAGTTGGAACATGATCAAAAATGGAATCGCTCGAATTCTAATCAGTGTTAGCAATCTTAGTGAATCAGTGGCATTCTTCCGAGATAATTTTGGGATGTCTGTTGTGGCAGATTATATCCTCGACTCATCAGCAATTAATCAATTATGGAACTTGCCTCAAGGGACTACTGCCCATACTACAACTCTCAAAAACGATGAGCAGACAACATTACTAGAACTGATTGAATTTCAACCCCATTCTAGTAAACCTATTAGGAATCCTGGCAATACAACGGATTATGGTTTATTTACGATCGCGTTTCGAGCGAAAGATGTTGATGCTGCTTACGATCGCTTCAAGCAACAGGGTTACCAATTTATTTGCCCTCCCACAACTTACACCTTCAGTCTGGGTCCAGTTACCGTCAAAGAAGCAATTATGATTGGCCCCAATGACATCCCCATTGTTTTTATCGAACGTCTCTCGGAACCAATTCCTGAGCTAAAAGGCGATTTTGGCGCAATGCTTGATACTTCTCAAGTCGTTGCCGATATGGCAGAGGTGACCAATTTTTATGCTGATATTTTGGGACTGACAACTATTTTTAATGAGAACTTACCTTTAGGAATGGTTGATAATATTCTTAATTTTCCTTCTGGTACAGAATCTCGCATGGCATTTCTGACTCAGCCTGGGAGCAAAACTCCTTTGTTGGAATTTATTCAATCTTCCGTGACTGGGAAATCTTTGTCTGCTGCTGATGCAACCCCAAATCTTGGACTATTCGCGATCGCGTTTGCCACAGATGATCTAGCTGCTTTAACTCAGAAATTACAAACTCATAATATTAAAATTCTTTCTGAAACTGTAGAAATACCAATCTCTGATAATGAAACAACTAACGCGAGACCTTCGGTAGTCGCTGCCGCGATCACAGTATCTGCACCCAATGGAGTTAATCTCCTATTCTTGGAAAATTCATAGGAATATAACTATCAATGGCAATTCAAATAGAATCAGAACTCAAAGAAATTTTAGAACGTAACGAAAAACGATTCGATAAAGTTGATGAAAAATTTGATGATTTGGCAAAAACAGTTAATGATATTGATAAAAGATTAATCAAAGTAGAAACAAAACTTGATTCTGAATTACCAGCTATTAAGGAAAGTATCCAAGAAACAAAGGAAACTGTTAAAGAAAATATCCGAGAAACTAGGAGTAGTATTAAAGAACTTAAATCGGCACAACAAGCGCAAATTTGGACTCTGATTGGCATTCTCTTTACTGCTGTAGCTGGATTTTTGGTCGCCGTTGGCAAATTTGTACTCTCAGGAAATAGCATTTAATTCATTGACGAGAGTATATCAAGGATTTTTAAATACGTAGGAGAGCAAAATTTTGTCTAGCAACCAGCCTAATTCTTCTGAAAAAACCGCCAATCCCATGCAAGAGATCTCTGGCGTTTACGAAATCTGCATTGGGACTCGCGATCGCAAATCAACTCTCAAATATTGGGAACAATTTGGATTTTCTCTGGGGCAAGAAGGAGAACTTTCTGCCCAGCAAGCTCAAGCTCTTTACGGTGTTGATTCGCCATTGCGCGCTATGCGTTTGCAACATCAAGATTCGGATCATGGTTTAATTCGCCTGATGGTTTGGGATAAACCTGTGAATGAAGGTTTGGAAATGAGTAAGATGCGGTTGCGGGGTAATCGTTGGGGAGCGATGATGAGTGATGATGTTCTCGCGATCGCGAATCATGCGGCAATAGCCAAGGCTGCGGGGCAAGAAATCTATTTTATGGGGCCAATGTGGGATGTCATTTACGATACTGGGGAAACCTTTGAGCCTTTTGTGGATAAGCCCATTGGAGTTCGAGAGCTGATGTTGATTCGTCCTGAATCGCGTCAATTTATTTTTCAACGCTACAATTACCAGATTCCTAATTATGGCAAAATCGCGATCGCGGCTCATCTGCGTACTAGTCAATTTACTCATGTGGGTTTAATTATTCAGGATGATAGTCAGGAAGTAATTAGTTTTTATGATGAGGTTTTGGGTTTGTTGCGTTTCAATGATGAAGAATGGGTGACTCCCTACGAAGGCAATGAAACTGGACGGGAGATCTTTGAGATTAATCCTGGAGAGGAATATTACAGTGTGAATTTTGATGATCCGCGATCGTCCAAGGATGATCCCCAAAAAATGCGATCGGGTCGTCTCAAGATTATTCGTTATCCTGAATCTTTGAATGTTCCAGATGTTCACCAGTTGGCACGCCCTGGGAGTCTGGGGGTTTGTCTTTATACCTATGCGGTGCGCGATATTCTTGATTATTACCAGCGAGTTAGCAAGAGTAAAGCCAAGAATATTACCTCGGTTGAGGTTAATGAGTTTGGTGAGCGGAGTTTTTCTTTTATCGCACCAGATGGTTATTTTTGGACTTTAGTGGAGAAAATTCTTTAATATTGGATCGAGACTATATTGATTTAACATTGGTTGTGGTTTTCTTCTATCTAGCTTCTCTTTAATCTAAACCAGAGTTATGACCATGATATATTAATTTAGATTCGAGATTAGTACACTCAAAATAATTTAAAAAATTTAGTATATTTTAAGGAGAGAATTAAGACATGACCGCAGAAGGATGCATTAGAGTAGGTCAAGAAGCACCTGATTTTACCGCTACTGCCGTTTTTGACCAAGAATTCAAAACAATTAAATTATCTGACTATCGCGGTCAGTATGTTGTTTTATTTTTCTATCCTTTGGATTTCACCTTTGTTTGTCCTACGGAAATTATTGCTTTCAGCGATCGCTATAAAGAATTTTCCGCTATCAACACAGAAGTCTTAGGCGTTTCTGTCGATAGTGAGTTTTCTCACCTAGCATGGATTCAAACAGACAAAAAACAAGGCGGAATTGGCGACATTGATTACCCTCTAGTTTCTGATATCAAAAAAGAAATTAGCTCAGCTTACAATGTTCTCGATCCCGATGCTGGTGTAGCATTACGCGGATTATTTATTATTGATCCCGAAGGTACAATTCAACATGCGACCGTCAACAACCTATCTTTTGGGCGTAGCGTAGACGAAACTCTTCGCACCTTAAAAGCAATTCAGTACGTACAATCTCATCCCGACGAAGTTTGTCCTGCGGGTTGGGAAGAAGGAGATCAAACAATGATTCCCGATCCCGTTAAGTCGAAAGAGTATTTCGCTACCGTATAACTAAATCAGTTAACAGTTAGCAGTTATCAGTTATCAGTTGTTTCCTCACTGTTTACTGAAGACTGATAACTGATAACTGAAGAA
>JBCCYD010000400.1:0-5747 GCA_039190385.1 Cyanobacteria bacterium P01_F01_bin.143
ATTGTCAAGGAATAAGCAATAAAAAAGGCTAGGAATGAAGGTAAGTATCTAGCCAACATTATAGGTATTTCTGAGCTTGAGTTTGAGTTTGAGTTTGTCTGAGAAAGTAATGTCAATAGGGGCATTATCAAAAAAACTAGGTGAATACTTTTCAACTCTAGCTATTTCTACTTAACATACTTCACACAGTGCTGATTTCCTTTAGTAGATATTTTTATTAAACCTGCTTCTTCTAGATTTTCTAGATAAGGTTGTATTTCTTCACGAGTACGACTATATAATTTCGCAAGATAATCAACAGGAATAGCTTTTCTATATTTTCGAGTAGTTTCGAGTATAGATGTATGAAGACCTACATGTTGTCTTGAATTAGAATTATGTAATGCGTAGATCATTAATTTTTCTCAGTAAAGTCTAAACTAACCATTGTGATTACTATTTAAGCAAATTAGTGCCTGAGATCTTGTGTAAGTAATTTTGGATGATTACTGATATTCAATCAATAAACCAATAATATTATTCGTTTTCAAGCGATATATCCTAAATAAATGAGATATGTTGTCAGACTTGTGTCAAAGTTATAATAAACACAAGATAAATTAATATCTATGATGTTATGGCGCGATCGCTTCAGTTAGAACCAAAACAAATCGAAACTATCAAGTCAAGAGTTAATCGGATGGGGTTTCCTAGTCAAAATGCTTTGGCTATGGAGTTAGGTTTATCCCGTGCTACTGTAAATAATTTTCTTAATGGAAAACCTGTTGATTATCTCAATTTTGTAGAAATTAGTGAAAAATTGGGATTAAGTTGGCGAGATATTGCTGTTTTGGAACCAGAAATGCCGCAATATGGAATTTTAGTTCGCAAAACTATTTTTGGCTTAAATAAAACGATTGGGGTAAATTTCCGAGATTTATTTCAAGCTGTAGGAAAAGCGATCGCGGATTACAGTTTTGGCAATTGGAATTGGTTAGCCAAAGATGGGGTTGATGCTTTAGCAGCTGTCGGATTACAACAGGATGCAGGACATTTAGCTTGGTTGTTGATTTATCGTTCTCTGAATCGCGCTATTCATCAGTTGGTCGAAGATAATCAGGATTTGTTTAGAAGTAAATATAAAAATTATGACGCGATCGAAGAAGAAGTAGATTTTTCTTTGGAAGATACAGAAATCATTATTGATAGTAATTTTTTCAAGAATCCCAAACAAATTTTCCAACAATTAGACATTAAAAAGCCTTTTTTGGCTTGGTTGCAATGTTATTGCTTAAATCACGCAGCGGCAACTTCCATTTGTCAAAGGCTTCCCAGTTATTTTGTCTTTGCGCTTAATCAAGAATGGCACGCTAGACCATCAGATTATGCAAGTATTAATCAGTTTTTTAATACTCCTGTTTCCGAGGCTGCGGAGCGAGAACAATCTTGGCAAGTTTATAATGCTTGGTTACAAAAACAAATCGATGAACCAATGTTTGCCGAAGCTTTTGGTTTGAGGCAAGTTTATATTCAACCACGAGCTTACTATGAAAAAGAAATAGAAAATAATCATCGAGAAGAAGATCGCTATGGTAGGGAGCTAGATAAGAAATATCAAAAAATAGCTATTGAGCTAGAAAGTAACTTAATCACTTGGATTAAGAAAGCAGATGCTCGTGACGCGATTAGGATTATTTCTGGAGATCCTGGAAGTGGTAAATCTTCTTTTTCTAAGATGTTAGCGGCTGAACTTTCTGAAGTGGAAAATCTTCGTATTTTATTCATTCCATTACATCTTTTTGATCCTACTGGTGATTTAGTAGACGCTGTGGGCAAATTTATTCGCTACGACAAATATTTATCTCACAATCCTTTAGATCGTGAACAAGAAAACACTAAATTATTAATTATTTTTGATGGCTTGGATGAATTGGCAATGCAAGGAAAATTAGGTGCAGAAGTTGCCAAGAGTTTTATTAATGAAGTTCAGAAAACAGTTAACTTTTTCAATCGTCAAGAAAAGCAAGCCAAGTTACAAATTATTATTAGTGGAAGACCTGTAATAATTTCTTCCAATCACGATGAATTACGTAAAACAGAACAAATTTTACATGTTTTGCCTTATATTATTTCTGCAAAAAAAAGAGAAAATTATCAAGAAAAAGAAGAGCTCTTAGCAGATGATCAGCGTAACTCATGGTGGAAAAAATATGGTTTAGTTACTGGCAAAAACTATACAGCTATGCCAGAAGAATTGAAATTATACAATTTAGTAGAAATTACTAGCCAGCCGTTATTGAATTATTTAGTTGCCTTAAGTTATGTCAGGAGTAAAGATGAATCTACCGAAGATAAGATAATATTTTCAGAAAATACTAATCTCAATACTATCTATCAAGATTTACTCAAGTCTGTTTATGATCGTGGTTGGGATACGGATCAACATCCCACATTAAAAGGAGTTGAATATAAAGACTTTGTTCGTATCTTAGAAGAAATTGCTTTAGCGGCTTGGCATGGCAATGGACGGACAACCACAGTAAGAGAAATTGAAGCTCATTGTGAAAGTAGTGGTTTAAAAAAATTACTAGAAAAATTCACTGAAGGAGCAAAATCTGGGGTTACTCGGTTGTTAACAGCTTTCTATTTTCGGCAAAGTGGTTATGGAAAAGATGGAGATCGCACTTTTGAATTTACCCATAAAAGTTTTGGTGAATATCTCACTGCAAAACGGATTGTTAGGGAGTTAGCTAAGATTAATCGGCAATTGAAAAATCGAGAAGATGATCCTGATGAAGGTTGGGACGAGAAACAGGCTTTGACTCGCTGGATAATTATTTGTGGAATGTCCGCAATTGATGAATATTTATTCAAGTTTATTTGTGATGAGATTGCTTTATCTGGAATTGAAACTGTTAAACAATGGCAAAAAACTTTATGTCATCTAATGAGTTTTATGTTGAGACAGGGAATGCCAATGGAAAGGATTAATCCTCGTCCAGATTACCAGGAAGAATGCCGTCAAGGAAGAAATGCCGAAGAAGCTTTGTTGGTAGTTATAAATACTTGTGCTAGACATACTAAAGAAATATCTAATATTAATTGGCAATCAACACTAAGCTTTAATAAATGTTTATATCGTCTACAAAATAATACTGCTGATGATAACAAGATTATTTTGAATCAATGTCTTAGTTGGCTAAATATTGAAGGAGCATATCTTCAAATGGTAAATCTTGTAAAAGCCAATTTTGAAGGTGCGAATCTTCAGGATTTACGGGTAAATTTCCAGATCTCATACACATCCAAAGGAATATTTGCTTATGGAGTACATCTTGGTGGAGCAAATCTTTCAGGAGCAAATCTTTCAGGAGCACATCTTGAAGGGACAAATTTTAGTGGAGCAAATCTTTCAGGAGCAAATCTTTCAGGAGCACATCTTGAAGGGACAAATTTTAGTGGAGCAAATCTTTCAGGAGCAAATCTTGAAAATACCAATCTTGAAAATACCAATCTTAGAAATGCCAAGCTTAGAAATGCCAATCTTGATGGGGCAAATCTTGAAGGGGCAATTCTTAATAGGGCAATTCTTGAAGGGGCAAATCTTGAAGGGGCAAATCTTAGAGGAGCAAATCTTGAAGGTACAATTATGGATGAAGATGTACGCAGACAAATAGAATTATTGTTCCCAGAACACGGAGCTGGGCAAGCACAGATAAACACAGATAAACACAGATAAGATTAACGATAAATCTGCTCTCATGTTCACTATGAAATTCACGTATCAATCCCTTTGCGTCTAAAACCTTGGCGTCTTTGCGTCTTTGCGTGAAATAAAAAAATTCTCAAACTCCAACAAGTAAATTTTGACAAACAAATATACTGATAGATTAGAATTATTGTCCACAGATGAACACAGATAAACACAGATAAAACTAACAGCAAATCCGTTCAACTTTCACGATGAAGCCTATGCATCAATCTCTCTGCGCCTCAGTGCCTCTGCGTGAGATCAAAATCCCCCTAACTCCAACAAGTAAATTTTAATAAAAAACTTCTTATAATGATTTCTCAAATGATGGTACAACCCTCTTCTTGGGTTGAATCTGGCATAAAAATATCTAAGAATAAAGGAATTAACCTTTTTAAATTCACTGACGAACTACAATCTCGTTTAGAAGGACTTTCTGCCAAGAAAAAAGCCAATTCGATAACTACTCAAGAAGATGAAGAATTATCAGGAATTCTAGAATTAGATCGCATCTTTACCTTGCTGAATGCCCGCATTATTGCCGAATCATGATAATTAAACCTAAAATACGCCAATTAGAAGGATCAATAAGTTGAAAAATATTTTATAAATTTAGGCGATTTGATTTTGCAGTCTTAGTTCTACTAAGTTATATAATCATCTAGCCAGATTTAAACAATCAATAATGGATAAGGTAGCGAGTAGAAAAGATATCTCCTGGTCATTTTGGCCTATTGTTCCAATTTATCCTTATGGTCAACGCAAGACGATTCGGCGGGAAATTGTCAAAGATGCAGTTTGGACATTCGAGCAAATTCAGGGCATTTTCTATGTCATTGTTCCGATTCGCATGAGCGTAATCAAACTAGAAGAAGGTGGCCTTTTAGTCTACGCACCCGTTGCTCCCACTAAAGAATGTCTGCGCTTGGTTCAAGAATTAGTCGAGCAACATGGAGAAATTAAATATATTATTCTCCCGACAATCTCTGGCATTGAACATAAAGTATTTGTCGGCCCATTTGCCCAAAAATTCCCCACAGCACAAGTGTTTGTCGCACCCGATCAATGGAGTTTTCCCCTTAATCTTCCCTTGAGTTGGTTGGGCCTACCAGGAAAACGAACCCAGGTTTTACCCCAAGATAGTAACCAGACTCCTTTTGCCAATCAATTAGAAACTGCAATTTTAGAGCCTATAAATCTCAGGTTAGGTAGCTTTTCCGAGGTTGCTTTATTTGATAAGCGATCGCGTACCCTATTGATTACCGATTCTCTGGTTTCGATTCCCCAAACTCCACCTGCGATCGCGGAACTAGATACCTATCCTTTGCTATTCCATGCCAGGGAAAATGCCCTAGAGCCAATTATTGACACTCCTGCAAACCGTCTCAAGGGCTGGCAAAGAATCTGTCTGTTTGCCATGTATTTCCAACCGACAGCCCTAGAAGTGCCGCCATGGAGCCAAGTATTTCGCAATGCTTTTGTCTCACCAGATAAATCCCGTAAAGACTATTTTGGATTATATCCCTTTCAATGGCGAGAAGATTGGCAAGGATGTTTTCAGACTCTTTGTGGTGATGGTCGTGCATTGGTGGCCCCAATCTTGCAAAGCTTGATCATGCGTCGCGATCGCCAAGCTACATTAAACTGGGTTGACAAATTAGCTAGTTGGGATTTTCAACAAATTATTCCCTGTCATTTTACTGCGCCAATTATTGCCGATTCACAACAGTTACGTCACAGTTTTGCTTTCCTCGAATCTGCTTGGAGTTTTGGCAAAGATAATGCATTACCAGCAGAAGATTTTCAAAAAATAAACCAAATAGATTTCTACTTATCTCGCTTCAAAATCATTCCAGAGCCCAAAAACTAACCAAGTTTAAACTCTCTAATAAGAAAAAAAGCGAGCAACAAAGTGATTTAAAAATTTAATTTTTCTTAATATTTGCTTTTGTAAAGTAGGGGTTGACTTTGGCGATCGCCAATGGTATTGTAATTTTAATTCTTCATAATGGGAATA
>JBCCYD010000401.1:0-5746 GCA_039190385.1 Cyanobacteria bacterium P01_F01_bin.143
GCTAATGCTTTTGTGCGTCTAGTTGATTCTGTGAATAATAAAGAATTAGCTCGTTACAATCTTTCTGGTAATGATTATTCAGGAATGACCAGTATGATTTTGGCAGAAGTTTATCGTCATGGGAATGAATGGAAAATGGCCGCGATCGGTAATGGGTTGCAACTCAATAGTCTCAAGGAAATTGCTAAACAATATAGCTAATATTGTTTCATCGTGTACAGGATGGATAAAATGTAGTAAGTCCAGAGATATTTAAAATAAATTAATTTCACAGAAGATTAGCGATAAATTTATCTTTTGGGCAACTTTCTTTCTCTAACTTCACATCTTACAAAAAATCTTAATTTATTTCTGGACAAGTTCTATGGGTAATAGCAAGGTATTTTCAATTTCTTCTCGTACTTCACGACTGACATAACATTCACTATTGAGACAATCGACTAATAATTGATTGGCTGTTAAATATTGATTGAGCAGATTAATTTGTTCTTCGTTAAATTTCCAATTATGACCAATATTCCGATATTCGATTATCGCTGTTTTAATTTCTTCAGTCCAAGCTTGGCCATTATTTTGCCACCATTTTCTCCAATATTCAACATTTTCTTCAGGATTTGGTAATTGCCGTTGCAGTTTTTCCAGTATCAACTTTAATTCTTGATTTTCACATTTTTCTATGAATTGGGAAAGAGACCGAGAGAGAGATTGGGAGAAATCGATATCTAAAGATCGGGAGAAATCTAGATCTAGAGAGAGAGCTCGCGAGAAATCTAGATCTAGAGAGTTAGCTCGAGAGAAGTCTAGTTTGAGGGAGCGGGAAAGTTTGAAAGCTCGAGATCTTAAGTCAGAGAATTCAAGGTCGAGCGATCGAGATCTGGAGAGAGAAAAAGCTCGGATAGCTGCAATTTTGTAAGAAACATTAACAGAGTCTGCTTTCGCTGTCGCCCAACTTAACAATTTTTGTATTGCTGGCTCTTTATCTACCAAAAGATCAATTTCTTTTTTCATTAACTCCAACAAACGATCTGCCGGCTCTAAAATTCCTGTTGTCAGTAAAAATACCTCTCGCCATCGCTTTTTCGTAACATGACCTGCTAAATTAACTAAAGCAAATTCTAAATCTTTAGGGTTAGAAATAGTTGCAATTTTTCTAGCAGTAAAATATTCCTGAAAAGTTAAATGGGAAAAAGAATAAATTCCCCTCGCTCTTTCTACTAATAAACCATGTTGAGCCTCAATAGATTTTAAAACTGCTTGACTATCTACCTCTAAAGCATCTTGAGCTACTGGAGCCTTGGGTAAGTTGCAAATATATTCGCCAATATAACGCTCGATAGTTCTTTGCCGAAAGAAATATTCTTTTTTATCAAAAGTCTCAAAAGCGATTTGGCTAAGTAATCCTTCTTTTCGTTTGGGATTAAGCTCCTTATAAATTTGTTCTCGATAGATATGGCGTTTATCATCCCATTTTCTCAGTAAAGTATTGGTCGCTCTAGCGTATAAATCAGCGCGGTCTGAGGGGAAATTGCCAGAATCTTCAAATTCCAAACATAAAAGAGTCAATAGCAAAGGATTATTCGCTAATTCCTGAATTGTTGGATTAGCTTCTAGTTGCGCTATAAAATGCTTTGGATAATCTTCTAGCTCTTTGATAGCAAACCAACTGTTAACAAAGTTTTTAATTTGTAGTTCATCAAAATCGGCAACTTCTACTTCTGTAAAATGTTCAAATGTATATTCCCTTGCGGCAATGCGACAAGTAATCGCAAACTGATTATCGGGAAATGATTGATGAAAAGACTCAATTTCTCTAATCACTCGCTGGCTATCTTCTTCTCTGACTTCATCTAAACCATCCAGTAAAATTAGTCCTTGGCCTGCTGATAAAATTTTTGTTCCTTTCTCCGCAGCATTCATTACATTACAATGTCTAAACCATTCATTAAGATATTTTGATAAATCTGGCTGGCTTGGTGTTTCCGCAAATTTCTTGAGAGGAATGAAGATCGGAATTAGGTTTTTTGCAAATTTTCCTCTATTGCATTGTATTGCCAGATATTTTAGGAATGTGGTTTTGCCAACTCCAGGTTTCCCTAAAATCATCAGCTTGCGGTAGTTTGTAACTGCTTCTAAACCTAAAACTCGTTTTTGTTGAATCCGACCTAAGCCCATACGGTCAAAGTCTTCCAAATTACTATTTTTTAATAGTTGCTCTAAATTAAATCTTCTGCGTCCAATGATTTTTTCTAAAATATTGACCTGAGTATAAATATCATTCAGTTTTATAGGTCTCGTCATATCAAGCACTCGCATCGTGCCGCATTCTTGCTCGACACTTTCTCTTACGGAAGCCCGAATTTCTGCTACCAATTGAGATATTTCTATTTCTCCCGTTTTCCACTCGACAATCTCTTCCCAGTCGAGAGTTAAAGTTTGACAAATACCAATAAATTTTTGTTTATCTATTGGTTTACCCTTAAAAAAATTGCTTACTACAGGACGTGAACATTCTGCTAAATCTGCTAATGTTTGCTGAGTCCAGCCTTTTTTTCTAAACTCTTTAGTGGCTTTGCTAAGACCTTTTTGAGAAGCAATATAAGATCTTTCCATTACATATCACAGTATTCTAATTTAAGGAGTAAAATCGATTATAAAATTGTAATTTTCAAAAGTTTTACATAACTCTACGTTACTCTTCCTATTTTAGAAAAAAATCAAGGACTATGTATGTATACACATAAGTAATAATTACTCAAAAAATACTCAAGTATTAGGTTGCACATTATGCCTCGCATTAACTTTGAAGCATCTCCTGATTTAGAATCAACAATTGATGAGCTTGTCTCTTTAACTAACAGTAGTTCTAAGAGTGAATTGCTGCGTAGATCTATTGCTTTAATGAAAATAGCCGCAGAAGCACAGAAGAAAGGAGAAAAAATTGTAATTGCAGATCAAGACCGAAATCCCAAAGTCGAATTGCAAATTTATTGATTAGTCAATTTTCAAGTTCATGAGTAGTGATTTTCCAGAACCGATTTTTCTTCAGGTGAATAATGCCAGAGAAACCTATTGAAAATATATCAATTCCTGATGTGGCTAGTCAGTGGACCGGGAATCTTGTCAGTGAAGATCCGATAGATAAACAACATCGTCTCCAACAGGAAGCTTATGACGCTTGCCATCAGAGATGGAGAACAAACTTTGTCATTCTAATTGCAGTTATTGGTCTCGGTTGCGTTCTTGTCCTATGTTTCCAAACTCTCAATGATTCAACATTAAGTCCTAGTGAGCAAAAATGGGCTACTGTATTTTTAAGTTCAATTGTGACTGGTAGTATTGGATTTTTGACCGGTAAACTAAACAAGTAAAATATTCATTTAGTATTATTAACTGAGAGTAACAGTCGCGATCGCGCAGTGCTAGATTCTCTATAAGACGTTAAAATTAAGCAATCGCAGCTCTCTTAAAAGAATTACCCTGCGTATCAACAAACAGAAACTTATGATTAACCTATCCAAAATGAATTAATTACTTTGAATAACGGTAGAAGAATTAGGCTGAACTACTGTGGCATCACCCCAAAAATCATCATCTGTCGGCAGACAATCAGAATCTGCTTGGGCATTAGCTTCTATTTCTTCTGATGTCATTTCTTTGACTCTTTTCCAATCAGTCAAATCTCGCATCTGTTTCAATTCGTCTATGGATACTTTTTCAAATTCCATCACCTAAAAATATTCATTTTTGTATTTTGAATTGAGAGTAATAAACGCGATCGCGAAGTCTGCTCGTGTTACCAAATAAGATTACTAGCACTGTAAATTGTCCAAGCATCAATAAACAACAAAACAATTGTCAAGGCCAATAAAATAAAATACATCCAAGGTTGAGCCAAAGGAGAAACATCTGTCGTATCGATTCCGGTTTTCTCTTCCACAATGCCTACCATCTTGGCAAAACCAGCAATGCGCATCGGCAATAAATAAGCGCGATCGCGTTCTACCGTAATAAAATAATAGACTAAACCCCCCTGCCCCGTTGTCCGCATCTTCAAACCCGCTATTTGAGTCCAGTTTAAAGACCAACGTTGATAAAACAGCTGGGGAATCCAACTAGGATAGGTTACCTGAATTTTTTCTTCATCTAAAATAACTTGCTGGCTCAGCGCTGCATAAACGACGATCGCGCCGATGCCAATGCCCACGGACAAGAAATTACTCGATACGGGAGCCTCTGTAGCGACGGCCAGAAAGGGCAAAGGAATGGTTAAAGCTGCATACAACAACAAGAGCGTAATCCTGATTAAAGGCGAAATATTAAAAATATTAGTTGTTAAGAGTTTATTTTCGTTCATAAAGTAAATTCTAAAAGTGTGGTTTCCCAAACTAAACGGGGTTGCACATAGCTAAGCAAATATTTTCTGGTCTCTTCCCATTGTTTCATCATTGAGGAATTATAATGCTTTTGCCAATAACAATATTGCAAATAATCGACCAACCACAACTGAGTCGCCAAATCCAACTCTTGAGTAATGGTTTTCGCTAACTTGAGTGCTGCTAAATGATGTTTGGGAATTTCTTTTAATTGTTGCAGTAATTCGGTCGGAATTGTTTGTAACTTTGCCCAAGCCGAGATCACCTCTCCTGGACTTCCCTGAGCGAGTTTGATCAATTCTGGATGTTCTAAAATTTCTGTGTGACCAGTATTCTCTAAAACTTGTTGCAAATCCTGTTGGCACAATCTCTGAAAGGGAACTGGTTGACAACGGGAAACAATCGTCGAGAGTAAAGATTCGGTACTCGGAGCAATCAAGATAAGAGTCGCTTTTCCTGGTTCTTCTAGCGTTTTGAGTAGTGCATTCGCTGGGGCTTCGGCCATTGTATGGGCATCTTCTATTACAACCACTAATCTTTCAGCTTCTAGGGGCGGGCGGTTGATAAATTCGATGAGTTGGCGAATTTGTTCGATGCGAATTTTGGGAGGAGTTTTGCGTTTTAAGTCTTTGGCTAGGGCTTGGGAAGCGGTAACTAATTCTCCGCGATCGCTGAAGGTCGGTTCTAGCCAACGGAAATCGGGATGATTACGATGCTCTATTTTCCTTTCCGCCAGAGATTGTTTCTCTTCAGATAAATTTCGAGTTAATAATTGTTGAGCAAATTGAGCAGCCGATAAACTACGCCCAATACCAGAAGCGCCTACAAATAAATAAGCTGGAGCAATGCGGTCTAACGCGATCGCCTGCTCTAACAAGGTTATTGCTCTGTTTTGACCGATGATCTTTTCGAACACAGAATTAACTGTCAAATACCGTTGTACTTCTTTTAAAAAAGCCCTAGCAATTATAAAAAAAGAAACAAATTATATATCAAAAAACTTAGTGGCAGTGATACTCGCTAGAATAGTGGCAGCCATATTGATCAGTTTGTCCACTATGAGCTTCAGATTTCAGAGTGAATGAGACAAAACTAACAGTAACTAATACTGCAATGGATAGGAACTCCAAGTATTTCAAGATACTGTATTTAGGAATTTTGTAGTTATACATTTTGAATACCTGATCAGAAATTTAGAACACTAACACAATAGTACCCAATTTATAGTGCAGTAGCATTGGTCACAAGTTAAGGAATTAGGAAATTTGTCAAGGGGGAAGAAAAATCATGTGAAACTACCAAGCAAAGAAGAGTTGAGTAATTGTAATTGCCCATGAGTAACAACCGAAAACGTTGCCTTGACCATGCAAAAA
>JBCCYD010000402.1:0-5740 GCA_039190385.1 Cyanobacteria bacterium P01_F01_bin.143
GACAAGAGTTACCGTAGCACGATCTCCAACATCATAAAATAATCCAATCCAACAAGAATCATGTAGAGTATACTTTTTTTGAAATTCTTGAAAACCAATACTTAACCCTTTATTCCAAGGTAATTTATCTTGAATTAAATAATCACCTAACCATAAAGGATAATCGTAATCTTCTATTTTTTCTTGTTGCATTACTTCTATATTCTTGCGAATTTAATAATGATTTCTCATTGAAACTAATCTATAAATCCTTTTCCCAGAGAGCTGAGCTGGGTAAACCCAGAACACGAAGCTGGGTAAACGCTAGATTATTTCCAATCATTCAAAACACCATAAACTCCCCAAATAGCCATCGCCCGTAAATAATGACTTGCCCGAAAAGTTCCCACCGCAGTAATCGCTTCAGGAGTCCGAAACTGCAACCCATTCTCATACACCTGCTTCACTACAGTTTCTGTTAACCGAAAAGCTTCATCCTTCATCCCCATCTGTACCAGAAAAGCAGCCAACCCAAAATTAATTCCTGTCCAAACCTCCAGAGGATGAGTATCATCAGGATTCACTGCACTCCCATCAGGCAACACACCATTCGCTGCCCCAAATTCCCCATCATGAAACTTCACAAAACAAGCATCATAGACCTTCCTCAAAGCAGATTCAGCATATTGATTTTCCACCACATCAGGCAAGCCCAATAACCTCGCATAAAATTGCCCACAAAGCTGATCCGCCATCACCACATCGGAATTACTCCGGCTATCAAGACGATAATATTCCCCGTTCCACAAACTATCGTGATAAAGTTCACGCGATCGCGCCAACCATTCCCGATAACTCCCAATTGTCTCCTCAATCCCTTGGGGAAAATCCACCGGCTGCAACTCAGTATTCCCCGGCGGATTCGCCATCAAAATCTCACCAATTTTGATCGCAGCTTCTAGAGCAGCAATCCATAAACCACCACAATAAGCACTAATGCCTTGCAATCGCCAATCATCAAAAGTCTGATCTGGTGCCCCAGAATTCTCAGGAATACCGTCATTATCTTGATCAAATTCCTTCAAATAAGCCAAAGTACCAACTACACTGCCCCAACATTCCCACAAAAACTCGATATTATCCCCTTCAGTAAACAGATAATCCCGATATACTTGCAAGACAAAATCACAAGGTAAATCCTTCCACTGATTGCAATCTTGATAGGAAGTATAGTTCGTCGCTTCCCAAGGATGCTCATTGGGCGCTCCCAAATCATGAGGTGTAGCCCCGGCGGCCTTTCTAATTGCTGTGGCTCCGTTATAACCAATAATCCTCGGTTTATCGTCACTTTGGGGAATCGCCCGCGCAAATGCTTCCAATACTGAGCGATCCAACTTCGGCCATAACATCATCAAACCAAAGGAACCATATAAACGCACATCAAGACTTTCGTACCAACGGTAATCCATACATTCACAAACACAAAATTGCCCCACAGGATCACTTTCCGTCGCAGCACTCCAGAGAGTTCCTCCCTGTGTAAGCAAGTAAAGCTCATTAAACAGGGCCATTTTAAACCAATCTGGTAAATCTGAACGCTCTAGAATTGGTTGCTGCCAAGCTTCTATTTGTTCTCGCCACCAATCACTATGCTTTAGGGCAGTTTTGATAATATTCCAAGCATTATTGCCTGTGCGGCCGAAAAAGTCTGTGTAACGACGATAATAATTAATTCCTTGGGCAAATTCGGTAACAGGGAAATCCCAAGCCAAAATAAAAGGTATTTTCTTAGTTTTACCTGGTGGGATAGTGACTCGAACCGCGATCGCGCAAGCAATTTGTTCTCCAGGATCAGCGGGTGTTTCATCTTCTTTATCAGGTAACGACCCATCAGCGGCAAAAGAATCCCAAACTTCACTGCCATCCCCATCAGGATTCCAACGACCAAGATAAAAAACTTCAAATGCTGGACTAGAGATAGTCGCGATCGCGATTTGTCCTTCTCCTTCTTGAATCTCACTATGGGGTTGTACCCGATTCAACAAGCAGCCCACCCGATAATTATCCTGAATCCATTGATTATAATTTCCCGTACTATCACCCCATTTCGGTTGATACTCATATTCGGGACTTCCATCATCTCGAACCTTCACCTCAGGAGACGCGATCGCATTGGTAAACCAACCTACCGTATTTTGCCAGGTCAGCATAATACTAAGCGTAATCGGCTTATCCGTCGGATTATGAGCCGTCCAATCAAAGATCGCGACGGGATAACTGGTCTCTTGATAATTTTCCTGCCAAATTGGCGAAAACTGCTCACAAGTCAACTCCGAGGCAAAAACCCCATCATACTCATACCAACTTCGAGGGTATAACGCAGAATAAACCCCTTTCTCCTTGGGATACCAATTCCACCGCGATAAACTTGGGCGCAGGCCCTGCGCCCCTACAGGGTTATCGGTACGCATTGCATAAGCTTGCGTCTCACCATCTGCCACTGACTCAAAGACACTAAATTGACAAGCAGGAATTGATTTAAAAATATGTTCCCCACCATCCAAATGCCAGAGATTAAAATCTCCCTTCGGCGATCGCCCGAGACATCCCGCACCAAAACCCCCCAAAGGCGCACCATGCCAAGGGCCATCATCTAAATTGCTATCGTAGCGAACCGTATATGGTTTGTCCCATCCTTTACCAATAGAACGTTTCCAAGCAGCATGAGGAATCTGAGGGCGAGGCATTTGGAAAGCTGTCATAAATAAATTTGCAAACTGGCTTACTTTTTAGCTATGAGTCAGAGCTACAACCAACTCACTCACTAACTATAAATGCTGCAATTGCAGTTGCCCACTTTATCCCCAATATTTATTTGTTAAAAGTTTAATATTGTCTCTAATGTTTTTGTTTAGCTCGCATAGAAAAGGATTTTGCCAAGGTACTATAGGCAGCAGGATGACCAGCAAAATAGCCAGATAGATAATATCGGGGAGGTTCGTAATGCTTTTCAGCTGTAAAAGGTGCGAGAAAGCGATCGCCAACTAGATCTTTCCTGACAAAAAAAGCATTGGCACCCGATAGGTTACAACCCACAAGACAATATCCTTCTAGATTAACCTCTAGAAACTTCAATGAAACACCAAAACAATCATCTTTGTCCCAAGAATGGGTTTCATTGTAGTCCATACAATACATCATTGGTGGTGAGAACTTGGCATTATATTCAATGACAACAACTCTGGGGCTAACACAAGTAATCGCATTCAGGACATGATAGTCATTACCATCAATATCTACTGATAGCAGATCCACTTCATCAGACTTTATCTTGTCAGAGATCAAATCATTGATATTATCCTTAGTAATAAAGGACTCAACCATTTGTAATTGCTTATTTTCGATAATCTGGGCATAATTTTCCCTGATTTTTTTGATATTTTTTGTGAAAGCATCAATCCAAAGACCTTGCCAATCCTCAAACAAGAGAGCAAGGCTATTATTCTCCAAGCCATTGCCAATGCCAAACTCAATGAAAATCTTATTCGTTGTGCCAATTCTGTTGAAGATCTCGCGAATTATGCCGTCCTCATCACTTTGAGAATAGACTTTGTCGCCAAAGGGAATCAAACTTTTGGGGTCTTGATATCGCTTATGCTCTTTGAGACGGTCAATTTCTTGAAGAATAGGTAGTTGCTGAAAACGGTCTTTAATGATTCGTTGGTATTTCCGTTCCAGGGCTTGAGATTGAATCCATCCCTTCAGTTTATTAAATGGCATGCAAGTATCTTTAACTCAACAGCGAATATAATCAGGTTCAAATTGAGAAATCCTGTTACAGCCAAATATTACACTAAAGTGGAAGTTAAAAACTGAGTAACCAAACACAAGAAAAAAGAAGTACATAAAATAAACGTACTTCTTATATATATTACCGAGTTGATAGTGATGCAATCTTCATTTACAGTCACCACTGATCATTTTTCCATAGACTTCTTGAAGAACTAGCAACTTCATCAAAGATTCGCAACAACTAAACACAATTGACATAAGTTAGCTTTGAGGAAAGAAAATTTTTCTTCAATATTTGTCTTTATAAAATGCTGAACCAGACAAAAAATTTTATTGTTCTCTTGATTAGCCTGAGTTTAACCCTACTCATTGGCTGTTTCAACGCATCAACCTCATCAAATATACCCGATGCCGAATTATCAAGCAATATATCCCAATCAATAGATATTCCTAACTTCGCTTTACCCGTCGATTGTAATCTTGATCAAGATTGTTTCATTATGCATTACGTCGATCGCGACCCTAGTCCAAAAGCCGTTGATTTTGGTTGTGGCAGACAAACTTACGATGGGCATAAAGGAACTGATTTCGGAATTTCTGACTTAGAAATCATGAACTTTGGGGTTCCCGTATTAGCAGCTGCGGGGGGTACAGTACTTAGAACTAGAGATGGTCTTGCTGATGTATTGGTAGATAATCCCAGCAAAAAACAAGCCGTAGCCAATATAGAATGTGGAAATGGCTTAGTGATTGATCATGGTAATGGTTGGGAAACTCAATATTGTCATTTACGCCGAGATAGTATTGTCGTTGAACCCAATACCCAAGTAAAACAAGGCGCAATCTTAGGTATGGTAGGCACTTCAGGTTTATCGTCTTTTCCCCATCTTCATATTAGTTTTCGTAAAGATGGAGATATAATCGATCCTTTTGTCGGAATAAATTCTAATACTAGCTGCAATCAACCATTAAATTCTTTATGGTCAGAATCTCTAGATTATACTCCCACTGGTTTGATTAGAGCAGGATTTGCGCCTAAAGCTCCGACTCAAACAGAATTATGGTCTGGATTATACAAAGATAGTCAATTATCAGCAGATATTCCCATATTGGTATTTTGGGTTCATGCCTACGGAGTATTGCAGGGAGATGTGGAAAGATGGAAATTAATCGCACCGAATGGCGATGTTGTTTATGACCAAGATGGTGTTTTGGAGCGCTCCTATCGCAGTTGGTTAGCCTATACGGGAAAACGCAAAATTAGCCCTGGGGTTTGGCAAGGAGAATATCAGTTGTGGCGCGATCGCTCTCTGGTTTTTGAAGTTAACGCGGAGGTTGTCGTGCACAAGACTTGAAAGGTTTCTCTAATGCGATCGCGCTATCTAAAAACTGATTACTGTTAACTGTTGACGGAAAAAGGTGGTCGTACTTGATAAAATTAGGTCAATGAAACTTCCTAATCCAAACAAAGCAGCTGTAGATGACCAAAAACTAGCAAGTTATTGCCTCAATCCTAATCATGGAGATGGAAAGCACAAAGCCCGCGTTTTCAAATCAGCCTTAAACTTAGATATTGATAATGTTGATGAACTTAGAGCAGCTCTTGAGAAAGCTGTTGCCAAATATGATGCTATTCCAGAAAAAAGCAATCAATACGGTCAAAAATATGTAATTGATTTTCCCCTGACTCGTGATGCAAAAACAGCAATGATTCACAGTGTTTGGATAGTTAGAAATCGGGAAGATTTCCCGCGTTTGGTCACCTGCTACATACTTTGATGCAATAAATTAAAATTTATGAAACTATTAGATATCGTTGCTTTGATCGAAGATTTACCCCAGTTAGGTTTATACCGGGGTCAAGTAGGAACAATTGTTGAAGAATACGAACCAGAAGTATTTGAAGTAGAATTCAGCGATACAACAGGTCGTGCTTATGCCATAGAAACTTTAAGCGCAAATCAACTCA
>JBCCYD010000403.1:0-5730 GCA_039190385.1 Cyanobacteria bacterium P01_F01_bin.143
GCTTGCTCAATCAGCTCAGAATATATAATTTCTGCTGATGAGCCATTCCCTGACTATCACAAACAAGCGAAACAACTAACTCAAGCCAAGAAAAACTATCCTGTTTTAAAATCAGCTCATTCTCAAGTTCTACAGCAAACCTTAAGGAGGCTAGATAGAGCCTGGGATGATATGCAATCTAGAGGGTTTGGCTTCCCTCGTTTTAAGAATAAATATCGAATGCGCTCATTCGTATTTCCTAAACTAGGAGTAAATCCAGTCAGAGATGATTCGATTAAGCTCCCACAATTTGGATGGATGAAATGGCGCAAATCAAGAGAGATTCCTGAAGGATTTGAAATCCTTTAGGGTAGCGGCAGCGGAGGGCGGGGAGTATGTCAAATTCTAATGTCTAATTGCAAGCTGCTCTCAAAGGTAAGGGAAAATCTCATAGTCTTCGCGGATTTATAATTGGGGAAGAGATTCGAGTCAACAAATATAGAAGCGATCGCTATTCCCCAGGGATTTAGGATAACAACCGAACAATTTGCTCAACTAGCATCTGCCGAACAGCTAGCACGCATGGAGTTGACTAAGGATGGAGAATTAATTGTCATGAGTCCTATTGGTGGGGAAATTGGAATCGTCAAACAAAACTTGGAGAGGCTTTTGATTCTTCTACAGTGTTTGTTTTGCCTAATGGTGCGAGAAGAAGTCCTGATGTTAGTTGGATTAGAATAGAACGCTGGAATGCATTGACTCTTAAAGAAAAGCAAGGTTTTCCTCCCATCGCTCCTGATTTCGCGATCGAAATGGATAAGGAAATAGGATGAGCGATTTTGAAATTGAGCCTGTACTAGCAAATCTGCTTCATAACGCTCTCCTGCTGTAACATCGGTGAAGACTTCCTTATCGAGAAATGTTATTGAGTCGGGTTCAAGGTAAGTCATCACTTGGGGGAAAACAGCTCAATGAACTCGATAAAGAAGGTAGAGAGTAATTCTTTGAATAGGCGATCTTGATCAATCATTAACTAGAACAATTTGTCCTAAATTGACAATAAAAAAATCTTATCGGATTGTGGCAATAAAGAGGGTGAATTAAGAATAACTGAGGTAATTCTCAATAAAGTTAATAGATAAAATCACCTCTGTTGTTATCAGAATGCGATCGCGTTTTAAAATGCGATCACAGTGTTACAGCAAATTCTTAAAAAGCTTAGGCTAAGACTTGATTTCAAATTCTTTAGGTGCGATTGAGCCAACAAAAGAAAATTCATTAAAAGCTTTCTTTGAATTTGACTGCAGACGATTGAAGTTCGTCTTTAGTGAGCTTAAGCTTAGGAATTTCTTTGATATCTTTACCTGCCATAATAGCTTCACTGCATCTGTAAAAATAGTCGCTGACAATCATGCCTAATCCCCCAGTAATTGTGCCTGCACTAAATCCCCCTACAAGCCATCCGATTGGCCCAGATAAATCTAGTAAACTACCTCCAAAGGCAGAACCGGTAATTACAGCAGCAGTAGAATATCCAATAAACTCTTCTATTTCTTCCGAATTAAATCCATAAATTTGTGCCAAATCTTTAATCATTTTGTATTGAAAGCCAACTATAAAAGGTACATCAATAAAAGGTGCAATTCCTACAATTCCCAACCCGATTGCATAATTTCTGATGCACTTACTTGCCTGTATTTGTTTCTCTTCTAGAATGACTTTTTGCTTAGACATAAATGCTGCTCTGTATGCTTGAGGAAGGATACTATCACTTGTTTTAACTAAATTTTCTAAGCTTTCTTTCTCCTCTTCACTTACATAAAGTATTCTGCTAGATGGAATTTCTGTACTTTTCAGAAGTTTATCTGTTAAGGCTTTCTTCTGCTCTTTTTTCGTAATATCCATTTTGGTAATTACTAAGATTGTTGATTCTTTTGGCAAAATTTTGTTGATCAAATCTATATCGGTAGGAGTTATCCTAGCTTTTGGTCCTTCAATACAATACCAAATAAGATGGACATGGTCTTGAATATTATTACTAAGTTGTTTGGCTTTTATATGAGTTTTAATAAACTCTAGGAAATGATCTTGAGTCATTGGAGGCTCGAATCCTTGAGAATCAATTATGTTGATGTAATCATCTCCATAGTCTATGAATCCTTTTGTTGTTGACTCACAATGTCCAATTGCTTCTTCAGGAACAATATTTTTACCTAGAATGTTAGCGGCTAGAGTAGTCTTGCCACATCCTACATATCCAGCAATCATTATTGTGGGCTTTTTTTGAGAGGATAGCGTTTCGTTAAGTTGTTTTATGAAATTCTTATAATAATCACTATTCATGTAGTCGAAGTCCTTATTGCTAAGTGTTTAATACGGTTTTAGAGCACTGTGTAAATATTAAAACTATTTTTTGCGAAGAGTACATTTAGTAATTTTAGATGTACTCTTCGTAAGATTAGAATTCCACCCTTTTTTTGTTAAGAGTTCCGGATTAGTTTATTTTTCATTTCCGTAGAAATCTCTTTGAGTGTTTCCTTGGCCATCTTTGGGTCGATTACCTTGGCCATCACGATCACTAGGATTGCCTTGGCCATCTCGACTTGTTGGATTACCGTGAATATCACGACCTTGATTTGACATTTTGATCTCCTATATAGTGGATTATGTTTTAGTAGACTAAACCGTATATGGTTTAATCTATCTTTTATGGAGAATAACAAATTCTGTCTTTCTTTTCCGGGTAAAATTTTATTTGTAATATAACTTTATAATTATATGTACCAGTTGGAGTTTCATCTATATATTAAAGAAAAGTACTAGTTCGCAAACTCAAGTCTTATATTTAAGAACAAGCAATGAATTCTACATGGTTACGAGATCTTAGGAATAGTAAAGAATACTCACAAGCTTATATAGCTAAACGTCTGGGGATTTCACAATCCCAGTATGGTCGATACGAATTAGAACCAGATGATATTCCTTACGGCAAAATGAAGGCTTTGGGGATTTTACTGGGGTTTGACCCAAATGAAATCGATATGAGCCAAAATGTATTTCAGGGTCTTAATCTTGGAGATCCTTATAGCAACAATAGAGAATACTTAAAAATTCTTAGAGAATGTACTATTTCTAAAGCAGGAAGCTTACTTGAGTCTCAGCCAGCTAATCCAACAGGGATTGATGCTCCAGATTTAGATGAGTTGATGAGTTTATTAAAGGAGTTTGACCGCAAGCCAACTTTAGCTATTGCTGGAAAATTTGATACAGGAAAAACTCGTTTAGCAAACTTTCTTTTGGGAGGAGAGTATCTACCAGTCAAAAGGCAACCGGCAACAAAATATCTAAATATAATTAGGCATATAAGTGATGCGCCTTTGTACTTAAAAGATTTTATATATAAAGACAATAAGCAAGTTTTTCTGTTATCCCAAGACTTTTGGAATCATAATAACGAATTAAAATATGATTTTACATACCTTGATGATGAGACAAAATTCAAAGACCAAAATAAGTTTATTAAAGCAATTACTCTTCATGCTTTAGGAGAATATGGAGTTTATTTTCATCAACGAGCAAAAAGAGCTATATTTGGGCATACAGAGATAGATAATGTTCATACTGCAGTTGTCTATATTGATTCTCCTTTTTTACTTTCATGTAATCTTCTTGATATTCCAGGAATTGCCGATCAAACAGATTTAGTTCTTGATGACTCAAGGCTAAAACCGGTTTCAGAATTGATGGATAGTGTTATTTATATGTCGCAATTAAATGGATTTATGGATGTTGTAGATCAATTGACAATTAAATATTTTTTAAATACATCTATTAAAGAAATTCAAAAAGCAGATAGTAATACTTGCTTTAATAATACTTTCTTTGTTTGTTCTCAAGTAAGTCCCGCTATTGCTGATGATGAAGACATAACAGATACCTTAGAAATTGGTGCAGACAGACTTTATGATTCAATTGAAAACTCTGTCATTCCCAATCTTCGACTACATAAGCCTGCTGGAGAATATTCATTAGATGATTTACGAGAACAATTTGTCACTTTTTGGGCAGAGTATATGCCCAGAAACAAGAATCTTATAGATAAATTATCTAAATATCTAAAAATCACTCTTCCCCAAGCATATTTATTGCAATTTGAAGAAAAAATAGCAGACTTAAAGGAACGAGCAAATATCCAATGTCGTAAGTCTATAGAATATTTTGAAGATGTAATTAAAAATTTAAAAAAAGCTAAAGCTGAGTTAAAACAAATAAAAGAGAATGAACCAAAAAGGAAGAAAGAGATTAGTATAAAGAGCTCAGAAATCAAACTCCATATTATGGAACAAAAAACGAATTCAGTAAATTATTTCAAGAATAAATCTGATTTTAAATTAAATACTTCGAGCATAGAATCAATTATCAGAGAAAAATATTCTGGCAATAAAGCCAGAGATGAAGCTACTAAAAATGCTCCCCTAGTTATATTAAGTCAACTTGAGGGGGAAGCTGGAGAAATTTGCAGAGATAGATATGAAAAAATTAGACCCTTGATAGTAGATTTTCTCGAAATGACTTATGATGAAGAAAATCTTTCTTTTGATAATCAACAACCAGGAAGAGTCAAAATTCCCTTTAATTTTAAAAGACTTGGAATTGATATATTGTTGGGCTCTTCAGCAATATTAGTGAGTTCTTTTATAAGCGTTATATTTCCTCCATTGGCAGTTCCTATTGGAATGGAAATTGCTGTAATGGGATGGGTATTTAATAGGCAATCATGGCAAGAGAGACTAGCAATTCAAATTAAAGATAAATTTGAGAAAAATAGATATGTCGAAAAAATATCTGAGGGTATTGAGCAATTTTGGGACAAGTTAGAGCAGGAGTTTATTCAAACACTAGAACAATCAGAAACTCAAAGGATTGATGCTATTAAAGAACTAGAAAAGATCACTAGTACAAATAATACAGAATATATTGTAAATAATATTCAAAGACTAAAAGAACTACGTGATTTTTTCAATGAGATTCCTTCTAATTATTTAGACGCAAAAGAAAAAATTAAATCTTTATAAGAGACAATCTTATAAAGATTTATTAGAAACGTCTGCAGAGAACTTAAAATACTCTATAGTAGGGAAAAAATAATGTAGAAATCTAATTGCCTATTTCAGCAATTATCGGCAATTAGATCTTTTCTTTCCCAAAAATCAAAAACCACCACCGAAGAGAATATGATGTCAATCAATTCATTCTCTTTGATGATGGCTAGTACAATAAATTGCTACTTTAGCAAAAAGACTAAGCAGAAACCATTCCGCCAGCAGCCTGAAAACGCGCCCGAGCCTTTTTAAAAGCTTGAGTAGCTCTGCTTTTTTCTAGAGCATCACTAGTTTGTTCAGCCGCTTCAACATTCTCCTTAGCAGATTGAAATTCAGCACGAGCCGATTCGAGGTCGATATTTTCGCCAACCTCTGCACCATTAACCAAAACTTTGATTACATTATTTTCGACTTCAGCAAAACCGCCCATTAGAGAGATTGCTTTCCAGTCTTTTCCAGGACGAACGCGCATCACGCCAATCTCTAGAGCCGTAATCAAAGGCGCATGATTGGATAGAATACCTAACTGTCCTGTAGTGCTTGGTAAAATAACTTCTTCTACCTGATCTTCCCAAACAATACTATCGGGAGTAATTACTTTTAAATTTAATGCCATTTTAATCAGTTATCAGTTATCAGTTATCAGTTA
>JBCCYD010000404.1:0-5728 GCA_039190385.1 Cyanobacteria bacterium P01_F01_bin.143
AATCAAATTTACTGGTAAAGAACTTTTATGCTTCTGCCAAACCGACACAAAACTATAGGCATATAAAAGCAATAAAACAATTGGTAATCCTAAAGCTAAAGGCAGACTAATTCCAGCACTATAGATAAGGTCCAAACCAGGTCTTAGAGATAAATAGGTAAACTTGGCAAACTCAGTCAAGCTTCGACTAGAATTACTAATATTTTGTGAAGCAGCTACAGGCCAATTAATAATATTTTCTATCGTTTCTATAAAATTAAATAAAGAAAAAGCAATTACTAAAAAGATTAAACATGAAATAACAATAGTAATTAGTAATTTATAGGAACGAATCCGCCATGAGTGAATTAACAAAAAGATCACTCCTACTAAAAAATATACGATTCCTGAATAATCACTCAGCAATAAGCCTAGGGATGACAACCCTAAAGCGATAAATTGCCAAGGCTTTAAATCCTGTTGCTCTTTTTTTAAAATTATCGCTGCGATCGCAATAAATGCCATGGAAAACATGAACAACAAGGAATACATTCTTAGGTTTGTCGCATAGAAAATATAGTTAGGCAAAATAATTACCAAGCAAAAACTAATCAAAGAGCTTTTTGTCTTGCCAAAAACTGTTACTAATGTCTGATAACCGAACAGCAAACCAATAATAAAAGGAATGGTATGAATAACTCTGAGCCATATTTCCGTTTCTATTCCTAAGTTTCTCAGGAATTTTAAGCACAAATAATATGTGGGAGTATGGGTTGAATTGACTTGTAAAATATCTTGAATGCTCGACTCAGAAGAAATCATGGATATGGCTTCATCTCCCCATAAATTAATCTGAGTTGTATAATTAAAGCAAATTAGCAAAAAGATAACCGAAGTTATTATTAAAGTTAATGGTATAGCAGATGAATTCAGTGATTTGATTTTCATATCTTTTTTCTTGATTATCACTACTCAATATAAAATTTTAATTACTTGCTTTTAATTTTTTGCTATTGACGATAACTTCGCCCTCTTGAATTAAAACCAAGTTTAACTTAAGAGGGCCAGAGGTATAGGTTGTTTCGGCAACTAGAGCTTTAATTTCCCCCAAAGAATTTTCTAAACTCGTAATCTCTTCGATAAACTGCACCAAAGTTGTGATCCGTCCATCGCCAACTTGTAACTCGCCAATCAAGCCTGCCCGTTGAGCCCGAAATTTTGAAGCGGCCAGGAGCCAATCTACTCTATCTTGAACCTCTGCATTATTTACTGTGGCAGAATCAACCGAAATCGTGGCAAGATCTTCTCCAGCAGCAAAAATCTTTTGATTAGGAGTTAAATCAGCAAAAACCCTCACTTCCTGTTCTCCTTGCACATAATTTCCCGCAGATAAAATTCTCAAGATATAATCTTGACCATCTTTCAATTGTGCTGCTAATTGGGTAACTTCGGCCGTGGAAATTTGGACGACTCTTTGTTCTACGCCGACATTGGAATCTACGAGCACAGAGCTAATCACTTGACGATTGGCTTCTCCAAGCAACCGATCTATCACAGGAATTGCCGCATCAGGATTTAGCACACGAATTGTTGCGCTTGCTAAAACTTCACCTTTAAAAAGTGCAATCCGACTTTCTCGCAACTCTTGATAAGTTCGATAATATTCTTCGAGAAGTGCCACTTCTCGTTCTAAAAATTCTAATTGAGATTCTAGTGCCTGAAGTTGGTTTTTTCCGATTTGTAAGTTGCGATCTTGATCAGTAATTTCCTTGTCTAGTTCGGCGATCTGTTCATCACGTTTTGTAATTTGTGATTGTAATATTTGTTGTTGATTTTGCAAGTTTTGAATACTAGCTTCTTTGTCTAATATAAGATTATCTTGAGCTAAAATCTTTTGTTCTCGTTGCTGAAGTTGCTCTTGTAATTCTTTACTCTGTTGATTAAAAATATTTAATTGTTCTATTTGTTTTTGTCTTTCCTGCAAGAGAGTATTTAATTCTCCCCGCAAAGTTTCTGCTTGAGAAGAAACAATTTTAACTTGATTTTTTGATTCGAGAAATTCTGCTTCGATTTTTTCTAATTTCCCCTGCGCCGATGATTTTTGTGCTTGAACAATCGCTAATTGATTTTCGATCTCCGCTTTTTGCTGAAGAGTTCCGTTAAGATCGGCTTGCGCATGTCTTAATTCTCGTTTAATTTTATCTAATTCAAATAAGCCATCCCGTAAAGATTCACTGAATAGGAGCAAAATGCCAAAGGTTGAGGCAGAGATCAATGTCCCAGCTAATACAGTGATAATCATGGCAGTTTGACGGGGACGAAGATTAAATAATCTTAGTCTGGCTTTTCCCACTTTAGTTCCTAAGCGATCGCCAAATGCTGCAACTGCGCCTCCAAGTAATAAAATCGCTGCGATCAAAATATAAGCACTGGTCATGGAAATTGTAAATTATAAATTATTTCTCGCCTTTGGCATGACCGAATTAAGCAAATTTCTCGCTCAAAGCAACGGGATTGTAGACAGTAATTTTTTTCTTATGAATTGAAATCATTTCCTGATCTCTAAGATCACCCAGCAACCGAGTTACCGTTACCCTCGTCGAACCAATGGCCTCCGCGATCGCTTGATGGGAAAGTTTGAGATCAATTCTAATGCCTTCTGAGGTGGGCACTCCAAAATCACGACAGAGAATCAGTAAAAAACTCACTAGACGAGATGCCATATCTCTATGAGCCAAGGTCTCAATCATCATTTCTGTTTGCAAGATACGCGACGATAACCCTCGCAACATCAACATTGATAAGTCGGGATTTTCCTTTAAAGCTCTTTCTACTTGCTCTATTGGAGCAGACAATAGCTCTACAGGAGTGAAAGCCACCGCATGATAAAAGCGATCGCTTTTCTGTCCCGTAATTAGAGACAAGACCCCGAAAACACTATTTTCCCGTAATAATGCCACCGTAATTTCCTCTCCCGCTTCATAGACACGAGATAGTTTTACTGCCCCTTTAACCAAAAAGAATACTCTCTCTGCTGGATCTCCAGGAAAAAAAATCGTTTTCCCTCTTTCAAAGCTTTCAACAATCGGAGGAAAGGAACTTTTGTTGATTTTGCGGAATACTGATGCTAGAGGTTGCGTTTGAGTCAGAGATAAATTCATCGAGCCTGCGGATACTAAGAATAGTAATCAATGTCTAATCTTGACATATTTTCACTACGAGTTAAAGCATACAGTGTTGCTATGCAGGGCAAAAGTATCGATTTTTTGGACTATCTTAAAAAAGAATTAATGATATGGTGAACAAGCTGACTACTCTATAAGCATTTCGGTAAATTAGATTTATTTTTGTAAATAGTATTAAAGCCCACCTATTTTTCTTAGTTTGTCTATGTATAATTATTGAATATTAAATTAGGATTACTGAACTGTGGGGAAGTAGCAAGATGAAACGGAGATTGGGGCTAATACTATCTTTGAGTTACTGTATTTTTAGTCAGGGTCTTTTCTTAAACGCAGCTACGGCGCAAGTTACCCCCGATGGCACTACAAACACAGCAGTTGATGTTGATGGGAATAATTTTACTATTGAGCAGGGCGATCGCGCCGGGGATAATCTTTTCCATAGTTTTGGTGATTTCTCTGTCCCCACAGGCGGTTCGGCATTTTTTAATAATTCAGCCGATATAGTCAATATCTTTTCTAGAGTTACTGGTGGAAATATCTCTAACATTGATGGATTGCTCGAAGCAAATGGTACAGCGAACCTATACTTGATAAATCCTGTGGGAATTATTTTTGGGGAAAATGCCAGATTAGATATTGGTGGTTCGTTTTTTGGTAGTACAGCCGATAGTATTGTTTTTTCTGATGGCGAATTTAGTGCGACAGATTTAGCTAATCCACCTTTATTGACGATTAATGCACCTATTGGTTTAAGTTTTCGTGATAATCCAGGAGATATTGTAAATCGCTCTGATTTAAGAGAAACGCAAACTATCGATCAAGGTACAGATTCAGAACGCACTATTGTCGATCGAATTGGCTTACAAGTAAATCCAGGGAACAATATTTCCTTAATTGGCGGGAATATTTTCCTTGAAGATAGTGGGATAACAGCACCAGGCGGAACAGTAAACTTAGGTGGATTATCCGCGGCAGGCGAAATTAATTTTAATGCTGATGGTAGCCTCATTTTTCCTGAAGACATAGCTAGAGCAAATATTAATTTAAGCGAAGGTAGTCTAGTTGACGTAGCTGCTGATGGCGGTGGATTTATTCATATCAATGCTCAAAGTCTTACTCTTTCAGAGCAAAGTCAGATACTCGCTGGTATTGCAGAAAATAGTGGTCTCCCAGGAGCACAAGCTGGGGACATTATAATCGATACCACTGGTTCTTTCATAATTGATGGATCAGATGTCTCCTCTCAAAGAGCTTCTGATACAGCGATACGAAACAATGTAGGGTTCTCCAGAGGACTGAGAGATAGTGATAGCAGAAGTATTGCTAAAGGTAATGCAGGTAATATCAATATCAAGACAAATGTCTTAGAAATACTAAACGCAGCAAAGATAAGTGGAACAACATTTGGGGAAGGAAATGCAGGAAATATTGACATTACTGCAGGATCTCTAATACTTGATAATGGGGAAATAAATTCTAGTGTATCGGGAGCCCAAGACGACCTAACTAGAGGTAATGCAGGCAATATCAATGTTTCTGCATCAGGTGAAATAATTCTAATAAATAACAGTAAATTACAAGCGCAAGCTACTCGCAATACTGAAGGTAATAGCGGAAATATAACTATTAATACTAATTCTTTAACTGGCCTTGGATTATCTATATTTGCGGATAATCAAGGTAAAGGGGATGCGGGTAATATAAGAATAAATGCAGCTGATTCAGTTGTTCTTGATAGTAGCGATCGAACAATTGATGGTAGTAGGAGTCTAATTCTTACTCAATTACAAACGAATGTCCAGGGAAAAGGTGGTGATATTGAGATTAAAGCTAAGTCCTTAATTCTTAATAATAGGGCTTCCTTACTCGCTGATACCAAAGGAGAGGGTGATGCTGGAAACATCACAATCAATGTTCAAGAAGAATTTACTCTAGATCAAGACAGTTTAATTATCGCTCAGGTTGGAGATAACGCGATTCGGGGAAATGCGGGAAATATTGAAATTAATACTGGTTCTCTTGAAATTGTACGAGGAGCCTTTATTTTAGCAAATACAAGAGGTAACGGAAATTCTGGAAGTATAACTATTCAAGCTACAGATAAACTTTCTTTGAGTGAGGGTGCTTTAATTCGGGTTGGGGTAAATCAAGATGCAAAGGGAAATTCGGGTAATATTAATATCAATACTTCCAGTTTATTTTTATCAGAATCTGGAATTTCTTCTAGTACTAGAGGTCAAGGAACCACTGGGGATATTGACATCACTGCAAATTCGATATCTTTAGATAACTTTTCCTATATATCTGCTAGCAATACTGAAAATGCTATTGGAGGTGCAGGAGAAATTGTTATCAATAGTCAAAATATTACTTTATCTAATAGGGCAAATATTAACTCTTTCACTAATACTAACTTTGACGCAGGAATAATTATTGTTAATACTCAAAACTTAAATTTAAGTAGTGGAAGCAGCATCATATCTGAAACTAATGGGCAAGGAAATGGAGGAAATATTGACTTGAATGTTGTAGATCGTATTATTCTTGATGGAGCTAATGCGCCT
>JBCCYD010000405.1:0-5717 GCA_039190385.1 Cyanobacteria bacterium P01_F01_bin.143
CAGGAGGAAATGAATTTTTCCAACAGCTATCAGTTCCTATTTATACAGAATTTTGGCCCTATGGCTTAAAGAGATTAAATTGTCAGGCGCAATATTTTGATTTTCTAAATAAGTATGGCAAAGCATTTGTGCGCTTTGTTAATAATCAGCCTCAATATATAGATTTACAATATTTAACTAATTTTTATGATCAAAATATTAGTACAGGGGAACATTGTGATATTTTAATCCTGCCTAATTAGTTTATTTTAATTAAACAGGTCTAATTTTGAAGATAAAACTTTTAATTTTGAACAACTTTACTTCTCAGAACAATCGAGCCAGCCAAGACAATTAAAATAGCACCAAACAAATAATTCATATCTAATAAATCTTGCCAAAATAACCAACCCAAAAATGAGCCAAAAATCACAGAAGTATAGGTAAAAATTCCTACACTAGAAGCAGGAGCATGGTGATAGCCCCGAGTTAACAAAAATTGACCTATAGTGGCCGCCAATCCCACGCCCATTAACAAAAAACATTGATTTAAAGTAGGAGTTTGCCAAGACCAAATCAAAGGAATAGCTGAGATCCCCAGGCCAAAAATCGCAAAAAAAGACACTATTCGTAAAGTCGGTTCTGTTTGCGAAAGCTTTCCTACCGTGACAAAAGCAATTGCTGCCATTACACTACTCAATAAAGCAATCAAGCTAGCCCAATTAGTCTCTCCATCGGGTTGTAAAATCAGAAAAACCCCACAAAATCCTAATATTCCTGCTAAGGTTATCCGCTGAGAAATTTTTTCCTGTAGCCAAAAGGCTGAGACAAAAGGAATAATTAGAGGAATAGTTGATTTGAGCAACATGGTATTGCCCAAAGAAAGATTGGCGATCGCGTAAAAAAAACAATACATGGCCCCCATACCAAATCCCGCACGAATTAGATGCAGATGCCAACAATCTGTCTTGAAGATTTCCATGCCATTTCTCAACAATAAAGGCGTTAAGATCATTAACCCAAAAAAATTGCGAAAAAAGACAATTGATTCATTGGGAAACGATTCTGATAACAATTTAATAATAGTTGCACCCAGAGCAAAACTTAATTCTGAAGCAATGACAAACAAGGCTCCCCGCACAATACTTTGACTATTTTTTGCCAATTTTCCTAATTCCCTACTATTTATGTATTCCCCAAGGGAATTTATGTTACTCGACAAAATTTTTGTTACTAGCACGATCACATTTTAAGATTAAAATTAATCTCCGTAAAAATCCTCATCCAATAGCTGTTCAATAGTAAACGGACATTGATGAGGATATTCTGCGACCGAGGGTTTACGAACTCCAAAATCTGCTTTTTGCCCTTCTTTGATCGCTAATTTTCGAGCATCTTTATAGGATTTGCTAATTGCCTCTGCCAAATAACTTTTAAAAGAGGGATTGTCTTGTAAATCTTTTTGGACGCGAAATCTATGTTCGGTAACAGAACTATACCAACTTCCTTTCATGGTATTGGGAGCATCTTTTTGAATCATCAACTTAAGTAAATGAGCAATTAATATGGTGAGATTACTTACAAAAGCTCGCTTTTCTGCCTTCCCCATATCTTCTAATTCAACCACCAAATTTTCCCAATCAATAGCTTGAAAATTTTTGGCTTTAATTTGCTTAATAACAACTTCCCGCCAACGGTTAAAATCCTGTTCATACAATTTAGCAACCATTTTTCTTCACTAATCTCAAAAATGTATACGTGAAACCGCGCCTACTCCCCTGCATGATAAGAACTTCTTACCAAAGGGCCAGAACGCACATGAGAAAAACCTAGAGAACGAGCAATCTCTCCCAAATGGTCAAATTCTTCGGGAGTCCAATATTTTTGCACAGGTAAATGAGCCAAAGAAGGACGCATATATTGTCCAATCGTCAGGCGATCGCAATTAATCTCGCGCAAATCTTCCATAGCCTGAACAATTTCCTCTTCTGTTTCCCCCAAGCCCAACATCAAACCCGATTTAGTGGCAATAGTCTCATCCAATTCCTTGACCCAACGCAACACATCCCGAGAGCGATCGTATTTGGCACCCCTTCTCACAGGACCTTGCAGACGCCTCACTGTTTCCAAATTATGGTTATAACAAGCAGGTTTAGCTGCTACCACTGTGGCAACTCTGGCTTTTTGCGAAACACTTCTTTTTTTTACAGTCCAAAAATCTGGGGTTAAAACTTCAATCTTCGTCTCGGGATTAGCCTGCCGAACAGCATTCATCACCGTGACAAACCATCCTGCACCACCATCAGCCAAATCATCACGAGCTACAGAAGTCAGAACTACATACTTCAAACCCAATAAAGATACTGCTTCTGCCACTTTCTTGGGTTCTTCGGGATCTAAAATCATCGGAGATTTGCCCTTATCTACCTGGCAAAAAGCACAAGCTCTGGTACAAACTTGTCCCATCAACAGAAAAGTAGCAGTCTTATTGGCGTAGCATTCTCCCCTATTAGGACATCTTCCCTCTTCACAAATTGTATGAATTGCCCGTTTCCTAATAATTTTTTGTACAGTAGAGATATCACTGGCATTTCCAATAGTTGCTTTTAGCCATGATGGCTGTTTAGTAATTTCCCGACGTAAATCTGTTTTGTTAACTCCCACGGACTTAGTCTGATTCATAGTGTTTGGTACGAAAAGATAGCAACATTAGAAATTCTAATAGTATTTATAGTGATTTTAGCAATGTTAAAGGGAATCCTAAGCAATGAACCTCCGATAGTACCAATCAAATAAAGTAGGTAGTTCTCTGTAGCTAAAAAGAGTAGTCACGAAGGAGTTAACCGTGCCCAATCAGAAAATTTTGGTTATTGACGATAGCAAAGTTATTAGAATGCGAGTCAAGGACATGTTACCAGAAGGTAACTTTGAAATCATTGAAGCCAAAGATGGTTTAGAAGGGTTTAACTTGATTAGAACTGAAAATCCCAATCTGATCATGTTAGATTTCTTGCTGCCAAAAATGAGTGGCTGGGAAGTTTATCAAGCAATTCAAAAAGAAAAAAGACTCAGAAATATTCCTCTAGTTTTAATGTCGGGACGCAAAGAGGAAGTCACCGATAAACTCCCCGAACCCTTTGAATTTTTTGCCTTTGTCGAAAAACCCTTTGATGGAGATCAATTGGTCGATGCGATCCGTGAGGCGATGGTGAAATCCAAGAAACAGCCCCATTTCAGTCAAGCAGGCGAGTCATCGGGCGTTAATTCTGTTGATACTTCGGCGATGACGGAAGAAATTGAAGAGCTCAAAGCAAAAGTAGAGAATATGGAGAAAAATATGGAACAAATGAGAAAACAAATCAATCAGTTGATTAACTTCATTAGACAGAAATTTAGTTAAACGAAAGCAGAAGCGCTAACTTCTGCCTTCATAATATTGTCAAGAGTAGAGCTTGTTAGAATTCGACATCGACAGCAAAATCGCGATCGCCGATATTTTCTTCAGTTTTCACGGTGAATAAAAAGTCAGAAGCTGCTAAATGTCCTTCTCCACCAGAATGATTGACCCAGCCCCAGCCAGAAATACCAGAGAATCCCCGATAACCAAGATCATCAACACCATCTCCTAATTGGAAGGTCATCGGATGGGCTCCCGCATAATCAGTCAGATCAAAACTCGCGCCATCACCATATAGCTGAGTTATCTCCCCAGTATTAGTTCCCGCAAGATTTCTCTCCACGATTAAATCATCATCACCATCTAATCCAGTGACATTGTTGTAGGTAAAATCAATTTTCCAGAGACCAGAATTGTGTGGATCATATTCTTCTCCAATATCTAATCCACCATAGGCGACACCAAAGATTCGGATACTATCGTCCTGAATATTAATGCGCATATCTGATTGAGCATCTTCAAAGTCGAAAGTAACGATATCATGAGCATCTCCTGTCAACAGCCCATCTAATCTCAATCCGTAAAAAGGCGCAGAGACCGCACCATCAGGATGATTGCAAAGCTCATAGGTAACGCCATTATCGGGAGGATTAACTGGATCTACGGTAACGGTAACAGTAGCCATATCCATGCCACCATTACCATCATCGATCGCGTAGGTGAAAGTATCAACTCCTGTAAAACCCTCATTAGGATGATAGACCAAACGATCATCACTGCGATCGCCGGGAGTTAGATTATTATTGCGTCTAACTACACCATTGCTAGCTTGGGTAAAAGATTTTAAATTAATTGTGTCGCCATCAGGATCACTATCGTTATTCAAAACACGAATCCCAACTTTTACGCCTTCGGGAGTTGTCGCAAAATCATCTACGGCAACTGGGGGATTATTAGCAGGATTGACCGTAACGGTAACAGTAGCCATATCCATGCCACCATTGCCATCATTGATCGCGTAGGTGAAAGTATCAACTCCTGTAAAACCCTCATTAGGATGATAGACCAAACGATCATCGCTGCGATCGCCAGGAGTTAGATTATTATTGCGTCTAACTACACCATTATTAGCTTGGGTAAAAGATTTTAAATTAACTGTATCGCCATCAGGATCTCTATCATTATCCAAAACACGAACCCCAACTTTCACCCCTTCGGAAGTTGTCGCAAAATCATCTACCGCGATGGGAGGATTATTAGCAGGATTGACCGTAACAGTAACAGTAGCCATATCCATGCCACCATTGCCATCATCGATCGCGTAGGTAAAGGTATCAACTCCTGTAAAACCCTCATTAGGATGATAGACCAAACGATCATCGCTGAGATCGTCGGGAGTTCCATTACGATTCCGTCTTACGATGCCATTACTAGCTTGAGTGAAGGATTTTAAATTAATTGTGTCCCCATCAGGATCACTATCATTATCCAAAACCCGAATCCCAACTTTGACCCCTTCGGGAGTTGTCGCAAAATCATCTACGGCAACTGGTGGATTATTCTCCCCGGGATTTATTGGTTCAGGATTAACCGTAAATAGCCAATCAGAAGCAGCTGCGTAACCATCAAAATTGGAGTGGTTCAGCCAACCCCAACCAGAAATCCCATTAAATCCGCGATGACCTTGATCATCAGCTTCATTGCCTAGTTGGAAACTAATTGCGTTATTGCCCGCATAGTCATTGAGGTCAAAAGTTTGTTGATCACCAAAAAGTTGTTTAATCGTTCCTGTGTTGCCACCGGCATTTGCGCGATCGACAATTACATCATCGTCGCCCTGTAAGCCTTCGACATTGTTGTAAGTAAAATCAATTTGCCATAACCCAGAATTGTGGGGATCATAGCTCTCGCCCAAATCGATTCCGCCAAAGGCCGTACCAAAAATGCGAACTTGGGAGCCTGCAACCTGAATTTTTACATCAGCATCAGGATGTTCAAAATCAAAAGTAACGATGTCATCGGGATTTCCCGTTAAGATTCCATCCAATCTCAAGCCATATTCTGGGGAGGCCGCATTGCCATCGGGATGATTTCCTAATTGATATAAACCATCTTGTAATAATATATTTTGCTCAGTCATTTTATGTAATAGAAATTATTTAGATAATCTTGAGAAGTATTAATTAATGTATTTTTATTTACTTCATCTATAATTCTATTTTTTGAGCGTAGATAATTATCTTTTTTCTCACAATATTTATTTTGATATGTCATTTGTATTTCTAAAGTATGTATTTTTTGCTAATTGCTAATAGCTATTGGGCGGAAGTCAAAAGTCAAA
>JBCCYD010000406.1:0-5688 GCA_039190385.1 Cyanobacteria bacterium P01_F01_bin.143
CAATGCCAAACGAGCGCGAGCACGAAAGCAAGCACGCACCATCCCACTCGCACTCCGCCGTGTTTTGCAACTCGTCGCAGTTCCCGTCGTTGACGTTGAGAAATTTCCTCTTGTTCGTAAACATCAATAATCTTTTGTCTTAAATCAAGTGAATATGCTTTCATTCTAAATTAGCTGACTAGGTTTAAATTAAGTGTATCTCATCTATTTGAGAACCGCTATATATTAAATAATTTTTATTTGACAGAAGATGAATCATTTATGGCGTAAGGGTTTAGCTTTATTAATTGGCACGGTTGTCAGTTGTTTGTTGGTGATTGGCATTCAGAATTACACGATCGCGCAACCAACTTCTTTAACTCTGGAAACTTCCTTACTAACTCTCGAACAGGTGGGAGATAATGTTTATGCTCTCATTTCTGATACGGATTATCCTCCGGCTAATGAAAATATCGCAATTTGTAATGCAGGGATTGTGATCGGTGATGATGGCGTTTTAGTAATAGATCCTTTCCATAATGAAGCTCTAGCCAATTTAGTGCTGTCTGAGGTGGCAAAAATAACAGATTTGCCAATTAAATATGTTTTAAATACCCATTATCATTTCGATCATACTGGTGGCAACAAAGCAATGAAAGCTCAAGGAATCCCCATCATTGGCAGAGGAACTATTCGAGAAGATATGTTAACCAAAAATCAAGAACTTGATCCCGATCCCGTAGTGCCAAATGTCGTTATTGATGATGATAGTAAGATTTGGTTAGGCGATCGCGTAATCGAATTGGAAGAAGTGGCTGGTCATTCTGGCGGCACTGATATGATTGCCTATATTCCCGATGCCAATGTTCTCTTTGCTGGCGATGTTTTATTTAACCAGAAATTTCCCTACACTGCCGATGGCAGTATTCTTGCATGGTCAGCAACTTTGGATTACCTGATAAATAAATATCCTGATGCGACAATTGTTCCTGGTCATGGCGTAGTTGGCGATCGCGATACCGTAGCAAGTTTAAATGATTATTTCTCTGAATTAGAATCAATGGCGCTCCAATGGCGAAAATTAGGCTTGTCGGAAGAGGAAGCTCTCGCAAGCGCAGCGGAAATCCCCGCAGCTTATCAAAACTATCGATTCCAAGGTTTATATCCCATTAGCCTCAAAACTGCCTATGAGCAAATTACATTAAAATAACCCTCTAATATTTAAAGTTGTATTTCAACTTATCTCAGGCAACAACTTCATGATAGATTGAAATAGTAATAATGGTGCTTAGCTAAGCACAGTATAAAATTACAGTCTTAGAGAGGGAGAAAGTTCATGGATTTCCGAATTATTGTCGTCGTAGCTCCTCTAGCGATCGCCGCTGGATGGGCTCTTTTCAACATTGGATCTGCTGCTTTGGCACAATTCCAAAGATATACAGGGCAAGATTCATAAATGGCTAATGGCTAATGGCTAATTGCTAATGGCTAATTGCTAATTGCTAGTGGCTAATTGCTAATGGCTAATTGCTAATTGCTAGTGGCTAATTGCTAATGGCTTTGATGCAAAAAATACTACAACTATCAATAAACTTATAAGTTTTATAATTAAAATCGACTATTGCTTTTCCAAGTGATAGTCTTTTTTTGGACGGAGACTAGAACAGTTACCAAATGGATCAAGGTTTAGATTGGGTTAGGCTGCAAAAAGCATTGGCTGTGGAAGCTGAAAGGGGTTACTCCGATATTCAGGGAAGACAATATCGCTTTAGTGAATTTCTCTGTCTCAGTTTGGGTAAACCGCCGAGCAATATTCCCCGAACAGAACGCGATCGCTGGTACGATTTAGCCGAGAAATTTGCCAAATACCCGGAAATGTCTCTTAATCAAAGACATACTATGGTAACCAGTACTCGCAATTTTTTGTCTCAACAACAACGCGCGATCTCTACAGCCAGTGCTCAACCGCCCAAACCTAAACAACCTCGCACTAAATATGTCGCTGCAGAAAGCAAAAGCAATTCCTATAGCAGTAAACCGATTACTCTAGAGCAAACTTTATACACTGTAGTTGGTATTGGTGGTAAGGGTAGTTATCTCGAAAGGCTTGGCTTATATACGGTTCGGGATTTGTTATTTTATTATCCTCGTGAACATCTAGATTATGCGCGTCAAGTACAAATCTGTAATTTGGAGCCTGGGGAAACTGCTACGGTAATCGGCACAGTCAAAAGTTGTAAATGTTTTAACAGTCCGAATAATAAGAAATTAACGATTTTTCAGCTAGTTTTGCGAGATCCCACGGGCAGACTGACTCTGAGTAACTTTTTTTCTGGTGCTCGCTTTGCCCATCGCGGTTGGCAAGAGAGTTATAAACGCAAATATCCTGTAGGTGCGATCGTGGCCGCTTCGGGCTTGGTTAAGCAAAATAAATATGGTTTAACTTTAGATAAACCAGAAATTGAGGTTTTAGATAGTGCGGGGGCAAGTATTGAATCGATTAAGGTCGGGCGAATTTTACCTGTTTATAGTTTGACGGAAGGAGTTCCCGCCGATACGGTGCGAAAATCGATCATTACGATTTTGCCTGTTGCTGAGCAATTGAAAGATCCTTTACCTGCGGCAGTGCGTCAAGGATATGATCTGATTAAGTTAAAAGATGCGATCGCGAATATCCATTTTCCCACTAGTCAAGATCTCCTAGCTCATGCCCGTCGGCGTTTGGTTTTTGATGAATTTTTCTATCTGCAATTGGGTTTTTTGCGGCGGCGTCAATTACTAAAAAAAGATCAAACTAGTGCCACTTTCGATCTTACTGGAGAATTAATTACGGGTTTTCAAGAGTTATTACCTTTCAAGTTAACCAATGCTCAGCAGCGAGTAGTTAATGAGATTTTAGCGGATTTGCAATCGAATACGCCGATGAATCGTTTAGTACAGGGCGATGTGGGTGCAGGGAAAACTGTGGTGGCAATCTTTGCAATTTTGGCGGCCATCCAATCTGGTTATCAAGCGGCTTTAATGGCGCCCACGGAAGTTTTAGCGGAGCAGCATTATCGCAAGTTGGTTGGTTGGTTCAATCTATTGCATTTGCCAGTGGAGTTGTTAACAGGTTCGACTAAAACGAAGAAACGTCGGGAAATTCATGGTCAATTGGAAACCGGGGAATTGCCTTTATTAGTGGGGACTCATGCGTTGATTCAAGATCCTGTGCAATTTAGTAAGTTGGGTTTGGTGGTGATTGATGAGCAACATCGTTTTGGGGTACAGCAGAGGGCGCGGTTGCTTGCTAAGGGACAATCGCCCCATGTGTTGAATATGACAGCGACGCCGATTCCTCGAACTTTAGCGTTAACTTTGCATGGTGATTTGGACGTGTCTCAGGTGGATGAGTTGCCACCAGGAAGACAAGCTATTACCACGGCGGTGAAACGGGGGCGCGATCGCACTAAAGTTTATAATGTGATTCGTCGGGAAGTGGCTCAAGGGAGACAAGCCTATATCATTTTTCCTTTGGTGGAAGAGTCAGAAAAGCTGGATGTGCGGGCAGCAGTGGAGGAGCATAAAAGATTATCGGAAACTGTTTTCCCGGAGTTCCAGGTGGGTTTGTTACATGGGCGTTTGAAGTCAGTGGAGAAAGATGCGGCGTTGACAGCTTTTCGGGACAAGGAAACCCAGATTATTGTTTCGACGACGGTAATTGAGGTGGGAGTGGATGTGCCGAATGCGACGGTGATGGTGATTGAAAATGCGGAGCGTTTTGGGTTGTCGCAGTTGCATCAGTTACGAGGAAGAGTGGGAAGAGGAGAACATAAGTCCTATTGTTTTTTGATGAGTAGTAGCAAGAGTCCTGATGCCAAACAGCGTTTGGGAGTTTTGGAGCAATCGCAGGATGGGTTTTTCTTGTCGGAGATGGATATGCGTTTTCGGGGGCCTGGGGAAGTTTTGGGGACTCGGCAGTCGGGTTTGCCTGATTTTGCCTTGGCAAGTTTGGTGGAGGATAAGGAAGTGTTGAATTTGGCGAGGGATGCAGCGGAGAAGATTATTGAGCGCGATCGCACCTTGGAGAGTCATCTGAGTTTGAAGAAAGAGTTGGAAATTCGTTATCGGCGATTAATGGGTGGAGATATTTTAAATTAGTTAATTGATTTGAATAAGATATTTAAGCTATATGCTATCCAAAGCAGCTATTAATGCTGAAAATAGGAATAAAAATAGTGAATAATTAAATAGATCTTTTTTTCTTTTGGTTAAAGTTATGAAACTGTTGAATTTATCTTGCCATGTTTTCATGATTGCCAATTTAAATTCTAGGGAAGGGACTTCATCACATTTTTCTATTAAAAGATTTGGAGGAAGGATCAAGTATTTGGCACGAGTATACAATCCCCAAAAACAGCAAGCAATACTCGCAATAGAAAAAACGTAGGCAAATATTTTCAATTTCAAACAGTAGTTGTAGGGCAAAAAATCCAAATCATAAACTTTGTCTGGCAATTCGCTAATGAAAAACCGAATGAAAGTCAGGTTAAAACCAATCAATAAACCTAATTCTGTATTGATATTGTTACTCTTGTCTTGAATTTCCTTGATAGATTTCGCAATATATTCATAACTTAAATCTACGTTTGCTTTATATTCTTGTTCAATAGATGATGAAGCGGGAATATCTTCCATTAGGTTAATTAACACTCTAGAATAGAATTTGTTATATTATACTTAGATAATAACTCCTTTACAATGAAGCATGAATAACAGTAACGACAAGCCCGAAAAACAAGAACAATTACAAAAATATTCTGAGCAGACGCAAAAAGAGTCGGAACAAAAAACAGTAAAGAAAAAAGCTAAATTTAAATTTAAAGAAGAAGATATGGTTCCAATAATATATGATTTCTAACCTGCATCTATTTGTTTTTTCTTACTTCTAAATTACCTGAGTTGTTACAAATAAAATGCGATAGCATCGATATTTGATAGCTGTTTGCTAGTGCAGAGTAAAATCTAAATATTCAATAAAATCATGTGTTAATCTTAGTTTAAAGTCTTATATCAAAATACAAAACTCTTTTATCATTAACTTTTATAAATATTAAATTATGACGGTAATTACTATTCGTGAACAAGGTAAGATCGAAACAGGATTTAATGCCACTTTGGCGATCGCGGAAAATCATTACAATATTACGGTCAGAGATCCTTTTGAAACCAAGGAAGAACAAGAATTAGAATGGTATTTTGAACAATGGTTGCGTTATCCGATGCTAGATAACGTAAAAGCTGATCGAGCTAAGGAAAGTGTCAATAAATATGGCGAAGAATTATTTAAGCAAGTATTTCAGCAAGATTTTAATGCTTTTAGTCAATACAGTAAGTTACGAAATAATTTAGGTCAGGTAAAAATAGAAATTGAAGGTATAACGCCAGAATTTCATGCTATTCATTGGGAAGCATTGCAAGATCCTGATTTACAGCCGCCTTTATCAATACTAGCTATAAACTGTATCTTTATTCGTAAAAATGTAAAGCCTGTCATTATTTCTGCTAGTGCTAATGAGTCTCCAACTATTAATTTGTTAGTTGTAACAGCGAGACCAAATGCTGATGAAGATGTGAGTTATCGAACTATTTCTCGTCCTCTGATAGAAGCGATTCGCACTTCTAAATTAAGGGTTAATATAGAGTTATTGCGTCCCGGAACCTATGAGG
>JBCCYD010000407.1:0-5685 GCA_039190385.1 Cyanobacteria bacterium P01_F01_bin.143
TTTGATGATTAGAGTACAGTCATGGCAATCTTTTCCATAGTTATGGGTAAGGCATAGCCTTCAAGATAGACGATTACAATATTTTTTTGGAAAAAAGAGGAAAAAATTTATTATTATGGTTTTGCTCTAATAATTATGATGAGTTGTTTTATATTTTAGTCGACTTGGAAGATATTTCAGGATCTATCACAAATCCAAAAGTAGAGCTTTCTGATTCAGATATTTTAACTATTGAAAGACATATATATTTTATTTTGAACCCTCAAGAGGATTCTTTAAATAAGTTTCTTGAAGCATATAAAAATGGAAAATTGTATGACTTTTTTGGATGGGAAGACTACCCATTAGTTAATATTAGTTCTAAGCCTAAAATATTATCAAAAATTATTATTGAGTATGCGCAACAATATATTAATCGAGATACACATAAAGAAGATATAAAAAATAGGATAAAGTTGGAAGAATTTAACGATGATGAGATAGTTTCACCAGTCAGATTATTAGTCCATCATCTATTGAACAAAGCTTATGATCCAAAGCTATTGGATGAAAGTATTTTGTATATGGAGAATTGTTCACCAAAACAAAGAGAAGGGACATTTTCTATTTTGTATAAAGTTTTAAATCCCTTTGAGTTGTCATAAGATATAGATCTATAAAAGTTAAAGCTCAAATTTCTATTCATAGACTTTATTCTCACTCACTGATAGTACATTCTTAATTAATAACTATTTACATCATGAAAAAGAATACACCCTAATTCTTACAAGGATCGCCCAAGAGTAAAAATCCGCATCCAGGAGAAGGTTCATCTCGAATCAAATTTTTCAAAGAGAAACCTTTATAAATATCCTCTATGACATCTTGGGGTGCATCCAATTCGATCGCGCCGGTGATATCTTCTGTCACATCCACATCTAAAACCCCACTCTCACTATTACCTTGACTGATCTCGGTTAAACCAGCATTAATAAAGTCTCTTGTGGGTGCTTGTTGATTAAAAAGTAACTTCAAATTGATGCCGAGTTCTTGCCACAAAGACAAGAAATTTCCCGCATTTTGTCCGCTACTAAACTGGGAATGCAAGACAGGAGCTGTATAATTAACTGCTGCTTGTACCAAGTCTTGAACCTCATTAGATTCTAAATCTCCCGATTCTAAGGCCTGTCGGTTTGCTTCTGCTAATTCCAAAGAACAATATTGTCTCACCAACTTTCCTTTATCCGCCGAACCACGCCCGTGAATCCCCACAACATAACCTTCACTATCAAAAACGGGGCCGCCACTCATGCCAGGACGAGTGAGATCAAAATAGAAGAGATTATAACCATTTTCGCTTTGACTAGCCGCAATTTTTCGGGTCACCGGAGTCCAAGCGAGACGACGTTTGCGACGTGCTACCTTTCCTTTGCAAACACCTGTGGTGGGATCTTTTTCCTTTTCGGGATCTGGCCAACCTGAGATGTAGACTTGATCGCCAATGGCAACGCGATCGCCATTGCCCACAGACGCGATCGGATATTCATTCTTGCTTTCAAAACTGACGATCGCGAGATCTGTGCCTGCTAATCTGGTGGGAATTGTCACTGAATAACAGCCAAAACGAATTAAATTTTGGATCTCTATGCGCTCTTGTAGAGGACAATTTCTGCGATCGTTAACTTCAGAAATCGGATGAACTTCCCCGTCACTGGTGCGAATGCCATAGGGAATATTTTTTTCTAAATATCTTTGTTTAAAATTGTGGGTGACTGTCAAGGCATAATAGGTGTTACGTCTGCGGGCGATAATCACTCCTGAGCCAGGATTCCAGACCCCATCGGTATTATTTTTGCTGGCCAAAGGATTATTGCGATTAGCTTCCAGCTCGCTAACTAGGTCTGGGGTCAAACCGGGTGCAATTACCACAGTCGTTTGTCTCGCGATCGCATTAATTTCTTCCAAGGTCAGATTTGCCGATGCTGGGTTAGCAAAAACACCTGTTAATCCCAAGCCTAAAAGAATTCGACCAATAGTTTTGATTGCAGAAATCATGTTGAATGAAGTGTAAGATATTTTCCCAATTCTACCGAATCTGAACATTGAACATTAATCATTAATCATTGACCATTAATCATTGACCATTACTCATTACTCATTACTCAAAAATGAACCTTTGTCCTTGTAATAGTCGTAAAAAATATCAATATTGCTGTGGAGTTTATTTATCGGGGAAAGAATTGCCTGAAACTGCTGAGCAATTGATGCGATCGCGCTACACTGCTTTTTGTCAGGGTGATGTTGATTATTTGATCGCTACTCATCATCCAGATCAGCGAGCCAAAGACGAGAGAAAACAACTACAAAATACTATTAAAAAGACTAGTTGGCTAGGGTTGAATGTTATAGATGCGAGTCGAGGGCAAAAACATAGTAAGGTTGCTTTTGTAGAATTTATGGCGGTTTTTCAAACAGATAAAATCCACCAATTACACGAACGCTCCAAGTTTCTTAAAATTGATGGCAAATGGTTTTATACAGAAGGGGAAATTTTACCTGATATAATTCCAAAAAAAAATGAAAATTGTTGGTGTGGCAGTGGCAAGAAGTATAAGAAATGTCATGGAAAGTAAATAATAATAATCATTGACCATTGAACATTAATCATTGACCATAAAATTTTGTCTTTGTCAGAGCCGCAAAAAATATCAATAATGAAAAAGCTATGGTTATAACTCCAGATAGAATAATTTCTCTCAATGAATTTTTGACATTGCCAGAAACTAAACCAGCTAGTGAATATATCAACGGCAAAATAATTCAAAAACCAATGCCTCAAGGAGAACATAGCACGATCCAAGGAGAACTAATTATTGTTCTTAATGGCATACTCAAACCTCAAAAAATTGCTAGAGCTTTTCCCGAATTGCGATGTACTTTCGGTGGTCGTTCTATTGTTCCTGATGTGAGTGTGTTTAGTTGGGATAGAATTCCTCGCCAGGATAATGGCAGAATAGCTAATGCTTTTAACCTAGAACCAGATTGGATAATTGAAATTTTATCTCCCAATCAAAGCTATACCAAAGTTACAAAAAATATTTTGCATTGTTTAGAGCATGGAACAAAATTAGGATGGTTAATTGATCCGAGTGAGCAATCTGCGATCGTTTATTTTCCAAAACAACAACCCGCATTTTTTGAAGTAGCAACGGATGTTTTACCTGTACCTAATTTTGCTAAAGATTTTGAATTAACTTTGGGAGAATTATTTGGTTGGTTATTGGAGTGAGAATATTACGCTACCATGCTATATTACTTGTTCAACAAAATCCTTAATTTCTTGTCTATATTGTTTGGGTAGATGGTTATCATGTCCTCCGTCTGGAATAATTATTAATTTTTTAAATTCAGTAGCAGCCTGATATAAACTTTCTCCCATACTCACAGGAATCTGTAAATCTTTAGTTCCTGTAATTATCAGTACTGGCATTCTGATAGTTTTCATCTTCTCTAGAGATTCAAACCTTTGCCGAAGAATAAACCTTACTGGAAGTAGCCAATATAAACCAAAACGTTTTGTCATATCTCGCATGCTGGTAAAAGAGCTTTGTACTATTAACAAGGCAGCTGTAGGATTTTTAGCTGCTAAGTCAATTGCGATCGCTCCACCAATGGAGTGACCATAAATAATAATCTTATTTGCAGGAATATTTCGCTCTTGAGTTAGGTAATTCCAAACAGTTTCAGCATCTTCATATACCTGAGATTCTGTAGGAAATGCTCCTTCACTTTGACCAAAACCTCGATAATCAAATAAAAAAATTGAGTAACCTAATCTTTGAAACTGACGTGCTTGAGTTATGTTTGCCCCAATGTTAACGGCGTTGTGATGAAAATATAGCATCACTGGTGCGTCAGGTTGTTCAGCCTCAATCCACCAACCATGTATGCTGTCAAACTGTCCTTTTTCCTTGGCGATCGCGATCCAAACATCTTGATACTCTAGTTGCTTTTGAGCAGGAGTTCTCTTAAGTTGACGGCTAGGAAAGAACATCAGTCGCTGTTGTTGAAAATAGAGAGCAACGCAAACTAAGCTATAACTGATGGCAAATATTTTGATTAATTTTCGCGATCGCTTTACTATCTTCACCACAATTAATTTGGTAACCAATCTTCATTGAGAACAGATTCTAGTAAATAGGGGCATTCTTCAGGGAATGTAGGCAGAGGAAGACCCGTTTGTTTTGACGCTCCTTGGCGTGCCCTTTGATAAGTTTTATTCAGTTGTTCTGAAGGGTAAGCTTTTAAACTGGGGCTATCTTTTAGGGCTAATTCAATTTGTAGACGAGAATCGGCGATCGCATCCAACCAACTATCGGATCGTTTTTGGGGTTGATATTGCCATTTGAGCAGATGAAGCAAGAGATGAATTAATTGACTGGTAATTGCTCTTCTTTCTCTCTTTCCCAAGTATTCAATCTCCTCTAGCAAATTTTCCAAATCAATTTCTTGCCAGCGATGTTCCCGCAATAGTTTGACTGTCTGTTGCGTCCATAGATTGTAATCTGTCGCGTAATTTGTATCTATACTCATCTTTTGGTCTTATTGATTATGGTTTTGGAATATCAAGATCTTTACAGATTTTTTTCGCTAAGAACTCTTTTATTTCTCTATGGCGGGGAATTGCGGTCTTATCTTTTGTAGCTGGATTCCACCATACTGAGTGCCTTCCTCCTTCTCGGAGTAACTCACATCCTTGCTGCCGAAGATATCGAATCAAATCGCTTCGCTTCATACATTAATTAGAACTTCTTCATAATTTTCGGCTGCTTCCCGACGAGCTTCCTCACGATTTAACTCTAGGATATCTCGAAGAGCTTCGCGCAAACTCTCAATTAGCTCTTCTTTTGTTTTTTCCTGAGCGTTTACACCTTTGACTTCTTCGATCCATCCAATCCACCAATCGCCATCTTTTTTAAGAATTGCTGTAAATTGAGTATTCATAAATAATTCTACTTTTATGTAAAAGCTTATCACTTTGATAAAGATAAATAAAATAGTGCAGCTAGTATATTTTCTAGTTGTAATTTGGTAGACAAGCGGTTATTTATTCTAGTAACATATCTTTATTACTATAATGATTTAACTACATTTTCTTCGATTGGGAATTTCTCTGGTTTAATGTTTAAAATCTTGGTTTTAGCCTCAAATCCTCAAGGAACTGATCAGTTGCGATTAGATCAAGAGATTCGGGCGATCGAAGATGCTTTCAGAACTGGGGAGAAAAGAGAGCGATTTAGAGTAATTTCTAAAGTAGCGGTGAAGATTAGTGATTTACAGAGTTTTCTACGTCGAGAAAACCCGAGAATGGTTCATTTTTGCGGACATGGGACTGGTAGTCAAGGATTGGTTTTGGCAACGGAGTTAGGAGAAAAGCAGTCAGTAGGAACTGAAGCGCTAGCTGAGTTGTTTCGCTTGTTTGAGCAAAAGGTAGAATGTGTCGTTTTGAATGCTTGCTATTCCGAGGTTCAAGGAGTAGCTATTAATCAGCATATTAATTATGTGATTGCATTGGTCACAAGTTAAGGAATTAGGAAATTTGTCAAGGGGGAAGAAAAATCATGTGAAACTACCAAGCAAAGAAGAGTTGAGTAATTGTAATTGCCCATGAGTAACAACCGAAAACGTTGCCTTGACCATGCAAAA
>JBCCYD010000408.1:0-5663 GCA_039190385.1 Cyanobacteria bacterium P01_F01_bin.143
GTCTGATATAGTTTGACAAATCTCTTTGGTTAATAAACTATGTCCTCCTGTCCAAGCAAAAACTTCTTTGAGTAGTGCGTAGGGAGAAGCTGCTAAACTTTCTAAATGAAGAGTTTTGATTATTTCTTGTTGAGAAGGTGATAATAGTTGTCCTATTTTTTTTGCTTTAGCGAAATATTTTAGGAAAAAGTTCAGAGTTTTTTCTTTAAGCCAGCCTTTATCAACTATTAATTCTCCGAAAAGTAGTTTGGTTTGTTTTTGTTCTTCTAGTACGATTTCAATCTGGCGAGCATCGATCAAATAGGCTTCTTGGAGATAATAACCTATCGGTTTATTTTTGTGTTGCTGCAAAAACTGGGGTAATCGATCAGCGAAAAAATCTACAGTTTGTTGTTTAACTATTCCTTGGGATACCAAAATTTTGCCAAACTTAACTTGGTTATCCTTAGATTGAATATCTAAGGCAGTACGAATCTGCCAATCAGAAATTAATCCGGCCTGTTCTAAAACTTTACCCAGAGGTTTAATCACTAAATTTTCCATTAATCAAACAAATTAGGTTTCTTCGGTTGAACCTGATTAGAAAATATTGTCCCACGAAAGATGGAATATTAAGTACAAATACTGTATATATTAGTCAATTGGGTTAATTAGGGAACACAATGAGATTTAATTTCTTTAAAACGGTAATTTCATTGATGGTAGTGGCTGAATTGTCATTGCTGGGATGTGCTCGGGAGCGATCGCCTGAGGAAAAGGCCGCAGAGATTCACGATCACACCTTAACCATTGATAGCCACGTTGATTGGCCCATTACGCAATTTCTCAAGCCAGATTTTGATCCCAGTATTCGACATGAGCCAGGTTTACCCACCAGCGGTAAGTGGGATATTGTCCGCATGACAGAAGGCAAATTAGATGCGGTTTTTATGGCAATGTTCACATTCCAAAGAAAGCGTGATAGCCAAGGACATCAACAAGCTAAAGATCATGCAAATAATCTCATAGATTTAACCGAAAAGCTAGTTGCCGATAATCCAGACCAACTTGCCATTGCCCTAACTCCAGAAGATGCCTATCGTAATGAAAAATTAGGAAAAAAATCAATTTTTCTGGGAATGGAAAATGCCTATCCCCTGGGTAAAGATCTGGCAAATGTAAAATTTTTCTTCGACCGAGGTATTCGATACATCACTTTAACCCATAGCAAAAATAATGATTTAGGTGATTCTTCAACGGATGAGCGTCAAGAATGGGGAGGTTTAAGTACTTTTGGGGCAGAAGTTGTTCAGGAAATGAACCGTTTGGGAATCATGATCGATATTTCCCATGTTCATGATGATACTTTCTGGGATGTCATCGAATTGACCAAGGCTCCGATCATTGCTTCCCATTCTAATGCTCGTACGCTTCGGGATGTTCCTCGTAATATGAACGATGATCTGCTCAGAGCAATCAAGAAAAATGGTGGGGTAGTACAGGTTTGTTTTTTAGGGAGCTTGATTAAGGAAATGGAGCAAACTCCTGAACGTAAAGAAGCTTTAGCAAAACTGGCTCCTGAATTTACCACATGGGTGGAAGGAAAATTTAGTCCAGAGGAAAGACAAGCATTTTTTGCGAAGTATCAAGAGATTAATCACAAATATCCTGAGAATAAACCAACCCTGGCCGACGCGATCGATCATATCGATTATATGGTGGAAATTATGGGGATTGACCATGTGGGCATTGGTTCTGATTTTGATGGTGGTGGGGGAATAATCGGAATAAATGATGTTTCCCAAATGCCGAATATTACTCAAGAGTTGCTTGCCAGAGGTTACTCCAATGAGGATATTAGTAAACTTTGGGGTGGTAATTTGCTGCGAGTTTTTAATGAAGTGATTGCCAAATCTTCTCAGGAATAATTTTAGTCACAGGAAACAGGGAACAGGGAATAGGGAATAGGGTTTGAGGTATCTGTAATTTTATTTCAAAACTCCAGTTCTGAATGTAGACGCGGTTTAGTTTGTATTGAAGCGCAATTGTAATCTAAAAAAATAATCCAGATTACCAAATTCTTTACTTTTTGTGTATACCTTGATGGAGTCAAAAAACAACTAAAGTAAATACTAACCATCATGAAGAATCTATCTTTATTCGTAACTCTGGGTTTTATCGCTCTTGTCGGTGTTGGTAATCCAGCAAATGCTGATAATCCTAGCAGTGAAGATCTAACTAACAATATTGAATTGGATGGCTCTACCCTAGAAATTCAGGTTGAAGATGCAATGCCTTTAGTTGATGGCGGGTCCTTGGAAGATACTACTATCGGAGCAGAAGAAGATGCTGAGATAGAAGCTAGTGAAATTAATGCTGATGCCAATGGAGATGTTATTCTTCCTGCAACAGATAGTGCTGAAATTCCTACGGAGGAAGAATCTGCTGAAGTGGTAGACACTGCAGAATAACAATAAAAATCCCAATTGACGCCCTAATTACATCAGAAGTTAAATCTTGTTCTAACTTCTGATTTCTCGTTTTTTATCGCAATACTAAGTTAGGTTAGGACGAACAATGATCAAACTGTAATCCTTCAAAAACTCTGTACATTCTAGATTTTGCTGTTCGGTGTTGCCTATTCCCTATTCCCTATTCCCTATTCCCTAGCGCGTAGCGCTATGTATTAAAAAGCTTTAGTTTTGACCGAAAAGTAGAGACCATTTTCTTGAAGGGATTCTCCGGCTGTTTCAATCTCGGAAAAAGGAACCCCCCAATCCAAACGAATTACCAGATCGTCTTTAATATCTAGTCTGAGACCCAATCCCGCAGAAGCGATAGTACTTCGTGGTTGATCTAATCCTCGGCGTGTATTCCAAATTCTACCAACTTCAATAAAGGGAATTAAATCTAGGGAAATTTGTGATTTTTCTAGTTTGACAAGATTTTGGTGAATTTCTGTGGAAACAAAAAATCCATTATCTCCCACGAGAATATTTTGGGCATAACCTCGCACGGTATAGACGCCCCCAACACTAAATTGTTCTAAGGGCGCTAATCCATCATTGGCAAATTGCATTTGGGATCTGAGTAGGAATGCGGTTTTACCTCCGAGTAATCGGTAATAATTGGCTTGTCCTGCCCAAGAGACAAATTTACTATCTAGTTGTCTGTCGGAACTGATAGTGGAGCCAAAGGCATCAATCCCCACGCTTAATTGCGATCGCAGATTCCAAACTTGCTTATTATTGCGACTAGTATATTCTTGCAGAAAACGAATGGCAGTAACTTTGGTTTTGCCATCATCATCAGAAGCCCCGGAGGGACTGGGAAAGGGCAAGCGCTCTTCGAGAAAAGTTGCCTGGGAATTGGTATGAATAAAACTCATTCCCGCTATGAGTTCTGTGGTTAAGGATTTATAGAGTTCGTAGGAATATTTGAGTTGATAGTTAGTTATTTGATTTTCAATATCTAATGCATCAAAAGGTTCTTGGGTCAGATTATTATCGGCATGACTAAACGACAGTTTAATTTTGCCTCGATAATTGTTGGTGGGAAATTCATAGCTGAGATTATCTAGGGCATGAGTGCCATCGGTATTAAGGTAGGCAAGATTAAAGCGATCGCCGTAGCCTAAGAGATTTTCTTCGTTCAATTCCAGTCGCCGACGAAATGTCCCCACACTAGTAACGCGATAATTATCTAAATTTAAACCAATCGAAAAGGTATCTAATTCTTCTTCTACAGTGACTTCTAATATACTACTATTGGGTTGAATTCCGGCGGATAATTCGGCGGAGATATCGAGAATATAGGGATCTATTTTTAGAAGTTGTAGGGCTTTGAGTAATTTTTCCTGGTTTAAGGGTGCTTGAGTTGCTCTAGCTAAGCGACTTTTTACATAATTCGGACTGAGCTTTTTTAGGCCGAAAATTTTGATTTCGCTAACTGTTCCGGGAATGATCTGGATTTTGACCGTGCGATCTTCGATCGCTTGTGGGGAGATAATCGCACCAGAGGTAATATAGCCGGCATCAAGATAGAGTTGGGTTATTTTCCGTGGGACTTGGAGTAATTCGACAAAAGTAATTGGTCTGAGGGTATATTCTGCGATCGCATCATCAATTACTTGGGGATCGAGAACTGTATTACCAAGAATTTCAAATTTCTTAACTATGATTGACCCGGGAATATCTTGGGGCGCTAGGGGAATTGGTTGGGGAGTGGCTTCTAGCGGTGTATTGTTTTCGGGTAAGGGTTCTAGTTGTTGAGGACGTTCGGGATTGGGAGTTGTGGGTAAGGGTATTTGGGCTTTAATTATGGTGGTTTTGGCAAAAAAAGCGATTAGAGATATGGGTAATATTTTGACGAGGTATGGTAATTCGATCTTTTTTTTGAACAGCGATCGACGGCGGTAGTTCATAGCAGGACAACAAAATTAGTCAATTCTTACCTATGGTCTCATTACAACCAACCTCTTAACCAATAAATAATTGTTCCTAAATATTCTTTGAGTACCATTGTTGTTTTATCTAAATTGCTGGTGTTGGGAATAAGGCTGAGAATTGTCGATTGGATACTATGGTTAACTTCTTTTAGTTCTTGTTGGCTAATATAAAAGTCTGTGGGGGCGGGAATGGCATCTATTCCTAGATGTTGAAAGATTTTCAGCGATCGCGGCATATGAAAGGCTGAGGTAACAAGGAGGATTTTTTTGATGTTTTGTTCTTCGAGGATGGTTTGGGTAAAAATGGCATTTTCGTGGGTATTAACGGATTTACCTTCTTGAAGGATTGCGGATTGGGGAACACCCATAAGTTCTAAGATTTTTGCCATGTCTTGGGATTCGGGTTCTTCGTCACCGTACCATTGGATTCTGCCTCCTGAGAGCAGGATGAGGGGAGCTTTTTGGTCTTTATACAGTTGGGCAGCATAGATTACGCGATCGCCATGTTCGTTGAGGTCTGGTAATACCCGAGGATAGGCTATGCTTTTGGTGGAGCCGCCGAGGACGACGATCGCGTCGGCGGTGGGCATTTCTTGTGGGGGAAGATTTTGCCATTCTAGGGATTTTAGGAGGTATTGGGATACTCTGCTATTTCCTGCGGTGAGGAGGAGGATTAGGGAGAGGAGGATGGGAGCGAAGGTGTATTTTGAGCGTTTGAAGCTGAGGATGAGGGCGATGAGGAGGCAGATGCAGGTTATTCCCAGGGGGTAGACGAAGAGGGGTAGTAGTTTCGATAGGAATAGAAAGTTCATGGGGATTATTTTCTGTGATGAATTTATTGATAAAGTATCATATTTTTATATATTGTCTTGTAGGTTGGCGTGATTTTTTCTTGTCTATTCTCTATTATTTTCATCGTTTTTGAGCAACATCAATAGTTAGATAATTATAATACTTTGCGAGTACATCTATCTGTGTTTATCTGTGTCTATCTGTGTCTATCTGTGGACAAAATTTACATCGATAATTAAAGAAACAATTTTAACAATGGCTATTTCCAATCATCAAATACTATCTATGAATTAATTTCTTAAAAAATGATTTCAAAGGTTGAATAAATTTTTGCCATTCTGATTTCATGAGAGTTATGTAATCATTTAGTAAAATTGAAATAAGATTAGGATTTATTTCTAATGCTTTATCAAAGGATGAGATTACCTCTTCATATCTTCCCAAC
>JBCCYD010000409.1:0-5642 GCA_039190385.1 Cyanobacteria bacterium P01_F01_bin.143
ATGAGTCCAAGACAAATTATAAAACAATATATGCTGAGTAGATTCAATAAAAAAATTAGACCAGAACATCTAAAAATTATTAATAATATCTCTTGGCTTTTTTTTGGTAAACTTTTTCGGGCATTTGTTGGTTTGATTATGGGAACTTGGGTTGCTCGTTATCTAGGCCCCAAGGATTTTGGGGTTTTGCAATATGCTTTAGCTTTTTCGAGCTTTTTTCTGCCTTTATCAACGGCACAAATGAGTCCGATTGTTACTAGAGATTTAGTCCGAAAACCAGAATTAAGAAATAAAATCTTAGGGACGGCTTTTTCGATTCAAATAACTGGTGGTATTTTAGCTGCTATTTTATCTGTTACGGCAATTATTCTCTTATCCCCAAGAGATCCCTATATTCAATTATTAGTTGCGATTGTCTCGCTGAAATTTCTTTTTAATTCTTTTCAGCCGATTGAGAATTGGTTTGAATCTCAAGTCAAAGCCAAATTTCAAGTCTTTGCTAGCAATCTAGCTTTTATTGGTATTACGATATTAAAAATATTTTTGCTGATTAATCAAGCTCCACTAGTTGTTTTTGCTTGGGTGATTAGTTTAGAAGCCATAATTTATGCTGCAATATTAATTTTTTATTATCAGTCTGACAAGCAAAATATTAGGAAATGGACGACGGATTTTAAGAAAGTAAAGTATTTGCTGAAAGAGTCCTATCCTTTGTTACTTTCGGCGACAGCAATTTTATTTTACTCATCTATTGATCGGGTGATGTTAGGCGATATGATTGGTAGTGGTTCGGTGGGAATTTATTCGAGTGCTGCTAATTTATCGAGTCAATTATATTTTCTGCCGGTAATTATTTGTTCTTCGCTGTTTCCTTCTATTGTTAAGGCGAAAAATCTGAGCAAAGTTGATTATCAGAAAAAAATGGCAAAGATCCATGATTTGATTGCGATTCTTTCCTATTCTTTGATTCTGATTTTGATTCCCTTGTCGGGCTTTTTGATCACCCTACTTTATGGCAATGATTATCGAGCAGCGATTCCAATTTTTTCGATTCATATTTGTACTTGTCTATTTACCTTTCAGGGGGAAGTTAGGAGTAAATGGATTGTAACCGAAGGACTGCAAAAGCTTAATTTATATGCTAGGTTGAGCGGGTTGTTGCTTAATGTGTTGTTAAATCTCTTTTTAATACCTGCTTATCAAGGAATCGGTGCTGCGATCGCGACTTTGATATCGGCATCAGTTTCTAACTATATCTGTTTTCTGTTTTGGCAAGAAACCAGAGAAAATGCACTGCTGACAGCTAAAGCATTATTTATTCCTTTTCGATTATCTAAATTTAGATGAAAATAAAATTTAGAAGCCTAATAATTTCCAGAGATTCACTTTATAGTAAATTGACTGCACACCGCGATCGCTAGAGACAATTCTCTCACTCTGTAATTTAGGTTCAAGAATAGACGCCAAAACAAAGCCTGCTACATCAACAGGTTGTTCTGCTGGTGGAAGTGTGAATAAAACTAAATTACATTCATTATTTTGTTCAGTTGCGCAAATAACAGGAAGTTTGTCTAGTTTGGCGCTTTTGAAGCCTAGGGAAGATAATTCACTGTCTGAGAATAAATAATTATCTAGTTGTTGAGAAACTTCATCGCAAAGTTGCTGAGGATCGCTCTCGGTTGGTAAAGCTTCACTTTTCCAGTAAAAAATAGGTTGCATATTGCCATTTTCTGTTTGCGCGATCGTCGTGGGAATTCCTTCTTGAGTTTCACAGAAAAAGCTTGTCTTGGATGACTGAGCAGATACTGGATTGATACTCACCATAGCAGTGATAGTGACGGCTAGTGAATTAAAACATAAATTTTGAATGTTCATTTTTCTATTGAGGTGAGCTAAATAACTAGATGACTTATCTAAAATAGTAGTAGGTTTAGCTACAAATTATTATGCTTTCAGCTTTGAAATTAAGTTATTGAATTGTTTTTTTTACGAATATTTGCCAATAAAAATTGAGCGGCAATTTCAAGCGATCACGCTTTTTTAGTTAATTTGAGTGATTTTGCGATCGCATTGCACAAATCTACTACTTTTACTTTAGATCGTAGAGACTTTTCTACTTATCGTTTCCAAAATAAAAAAGCACCTAATATTTTGCCGGTATTTTAATTATCAAGTCTCAAGATATCCTACGTTTAAAACCTCTTTTACAGTTAGGTTGATTTCAGAAAAAGTAGTAGAAACAATTCTTTCTTCTCCAGTAAATACAGTTTCTTCGTATAAACCTTCATCCAAAAGTAAAACAGTAATTTTGTTTTCCTGTGGATCGACAATCCAATATTCAGGTATTTCTAAAGCCGCATATTCCGATCGCTTGTACCGATAATCACGCTTGATTGATTCTGGACTTACTATCTCCACAGCGAGTAAAGGAGGCATTTGAGATACTGCTGATTGGTCAATAAATTCCTGTATATCTTGAGCTTTAATCACAGCAATATCCGTTAATCGAGACTTCCGCCAACCCGTACGAATTCCTGATTCTTTTAAACATAGCCACGGTAATTTTAAGCGACTAATTTCTTGATCAAAAGTTTGTTCAATTAATTTGGCAATTAGAATATGTCTAAAAGTAGGAGGATTCATAGCTTCCAATCTCCCATCAACCAATTCATAGCGATTATTGGTTTCATCTTCATAGTTAAGATACTCTTGAAAAGTTAATGTTTTGTCTGCTGTTTTGGCGATCATGATTGGATTTATCTCTTTCTCACTACAATACAGCATGATCTTAATCTGTTTAGTTTCGATTAAATGCGATCGCGGAGTCTCGTCTTCACAAATGGCGTACTAGTTTCTTTTAATTAGCTCTATGCTTTAGGCTATTACTCAAGAAAATTAGAACATAGTATGGAAACTAATAATCATATTGAAGGTCAAATAGTTGATGGCCCTATTGGGCAGTTTCATAAAGATGTTCATAGCCTAAGTTACGATCCCGATAGACTAGAGTGGGCATATGATAAACATGCAGAGAATTATGATGAATTTCTCCAGGAACTTGCTGGGGATGGCACATCTGGTTGTAGCTACTATACGACCTTATTTTTTAGCAAAATTGTGCCAATACAAAAAAATATGCGCATCTTAGATGCAGGAGTAGGTACTGGCATCGGTGGAGTTGAACTTATCAGCCTCGGTTATACACCGCTATCGATTGTCGGTGTTGATCTTTCCTCCAAGATGTTGGCACAGGCTGAAAAGCGAGGAGTTTATGACAAACTTCATTATGCTCGCTTCCCGGAAACGGGTGATATCCTGCACTCAGATGAATTTGATGCCGTTTTATGTGCGGGCGGATTTAGCCATTCAACCATGCCAGCTTCGGCAATGGCTGAGTTTGTCAGGGTTACTCGACCTGGGGGGTTTGTGGTGTTCAGTGTTCGAAAATCAGTTTATGAAGAACCTAAGTCTGAAATTAGAGCAACTATCAGTCAATTGGAAGAAGCTCGCTGTTGGGATATTGTTGCCCAAGAATCTGGAGCCTATCTGCCTGCTGATGGAGTAGAAGCGATTTATATCGCCTGCCGTGTTGGTTAATCAGTTTGGCGAAATGCCTATTCCTGCTTGATTCAAAGATTGGTTTAATGCACTCTCGGACCAAGAGAAAACAAAACTGCTCGTGGAAATTGTTACGGGAGACTCAGCGATCGCGAGTCAGCTCCAGGCAGGTTTACGTCAGGAGTTTGCTCAAACCCCTGAACACCCCTCTATATCTGATGTTGATCGACGATCCCATCCATCCTTATATTGATCAGATATTATTGGAATGAATAATTTTGTTTAGGATAAAATTTTGCCATTACTCAAGATAGAACCACCAGGAATTTTCATTACCTTTTTATACTATTTTGCTTGTACCAATGTAATCATATTTTTGATCGCATTCACTCAAAGTAGCCGTATCGGTGTAGATGAATCGGTATTATATGAGTTGGGTTTAGTTGTTGGCCTACTCACTGGTATTCTAGGAGCAAAATTTAATCGCAGTGTGACAATTACAGCCGCTTATCGCAAAAGCAAGAATTTTGAGAAAACAATCAAAAAAGAGATTAACGATTTAGGGTTCAGTGCCGATTCTCAATTAGAAGGATTTACGGTTTATCAAATACCCAGTATCAAAAGTCTGTTTGTCGGCAAACTGTTTCTGCAAGTAGAAAAGCGATCGGCTACGATCATTTGTCGTGCTAGTTTAGCCAAGCAACTCAAAAAAAATGATGCATTACAAGAATATTTTTAACTATTAAATAAAAAAGAGTATATGGATTAACCTTACAACCATATACTCTCTTTCAATGATTTTTAGCGATTAGCAATTAGCAATTAGCAATTACCGAAACATACTACTGACTGAAGAATCTTCATGAATCCGCCAGATGGTCTCTCCCAATAAATTAGCGACCGATAATACAGTTAATTGTTCAAATTGTTTCTCTTCAGGAATGGGAATTGTATTAGTAACAATAACCTCTTCAAAGACACCGCTAGAAAGACGAGAAGCTGCTGGCCCCGAAAAGACTGGGTGAGTAGCACAGGCATAGATTTTACTAGCACCTTCTTTGCGTAAGATTTTGCCTCCTTCAAGAAGAGTTCCTGCCGTATCGATCATATCGTCTACTAAAACTGCCGTTTTGCCTTTGACATCACCAATTACATTCATTACTTCTGCTACATTGTGAGCTTGACGACGTTTATCAATAATTGCTAAGGGTGCATCATTAAGTTTTTTGGCAAACGCTCTAGCTCTGGCAACTCCACCAACATCAGGAGAAACAACTACTAGATCATCAAGTTTTTTTCTGGCTAAATAATCTATTAGTACAGGGGAGCCATATACATGATCTAAGGGAATATCAAAATAACCTTGAATTTGAGCTGAGTGAAGATCCATTGCTAAGACCTTATTAGCTCCGGCTTGAACAATCAAGTTAGCGACTAATTTAGCGGTAATAGATTCTCTGCCCGCTGTTTTGCGGTCTGCTCTGGCATAACCATAATAGGGAATTACTGCGGTAATTTGTCTGGCTGAAGCTCGACGACAAGCATCAATTAGAATCATTAATTCCATTAAGTTGTCGTTGACGGGATTACAACAAGGCTGAAGTAAGTATACATCAGCTCCGCGAATGGATTCTTGTATTTGAATATATAGTTCTCCATCTGCAAACCGCTTACGAATCATAGGACCGAGATCTATTCCTAGATACCGGGCTACTTCTTGGGCAAGAGGTCTGTTAGCGGAACCTGCAAATAATCGAAGACGATTAGAATCTGAGATTACAGGCTGCTGTATCATTGACTGAAGCAGAAAAGTTGTTGTTTGGCTCACGGCAGAATACGGTTAACTAACTGGGTTCGCAGCAATGCAATATTAATTATTACAATAAATTGGTATTACTGAAAAATATAATACCCTTGGTCACAATTCAAACTTTACTACTATTATCATAGAAAGTTAATTTTTAAACTATTCTTTTATATTGTAAATCTTTACATTTACTTTACTTATAGGGCTAAAATCAGTTTTATTGTATAGCTAAACGGGTCAATTAGTCATCAGTGCATACTATGAAGTTTCTAATAAG
>JBCCYD010000410.1:0-5633 GCA_039190385.1 Cyanobacteria bacterium P01_F01_bin.143
CATTGACATTCCCATTAGGCAAAATTGTTCCAATTAATTTTGCACCAGTTAATTTAACCATGATTTTTTTACCAAAGCCGATTTTAGCCCCAGTTAAATCTGCACCACTCAAGTCTGCACCACTCAAGTCTGCACCAATGAGATTAGCTTCTTGTAAGTTAGCATTTTTGAGATTGGCACCCAATAAGTTCGCCCGAAACAAATTAGCACCCTTTAAATTAGCATCTTCGAGCACAATTTTATGTAAGAAACCATCGGTCAAATCGGCATGGGAAAGATTGGCTTGTCTTAGATTTCTCCCCGACAAGTCTTTTTCCTTGAGGTTCGCCCCACTCATATCTGCCCCAGTTAGGTCTTTATAGTAGGGTCTATAGTGAGAATTTTTACCATTGCTTGAAGGATTAGCGTTTCTAGAAGAATTTCTGCTGTTACTGTAATAACTACCATTGCTGCTAGCAGTTTTCCCTTTGTTAGTAGAACCATTAGTATTACTGCCAGAAGCATTGCCATTACTTGTCGTCGTGTTTCTGCCATTGCTGTAATAACTACGATTGCTAGTGCTCCTGCTATTACTATAGGAAGAAGAGTTATTTTGTTGATAATAACCAGAATAGGAATAAGCAGCGCGACGTCCTGAATAAGAAGGTTCTCTCTGACGTTGTTGACTTTGAGTAGATTGAGTCCTTTGACGAGAAGATTGAGATTTGGTTGCAGAAGCCGAGACAGTTTTCTCTTTGTATCGCGATCGCAGAAAATCCCGAGCTTGATTAATCTCTTTTAACTTAGCTTCTGATTTTTCAATCAATCTTTGATTATCCTGAGGAAGACGATCTGGATGCCAAATAAATACCAAGTCTTTGTAAGCTTGGTTAATATCATCAAGGGTCGCACCTGGCTCCAATCCTAAGATCTTATAGTATTTCTCTAAGTTTTGAATCACTATAGCAATTTTCCTAAGTATAATTATCGTTTAATAAGACAAGTATTGTTCCCTTGATCAGTATCTTAACATGAATTAAACTGTCAAAAATAACTATGAGGTTATTACTGTTAGGGAATAATTATAGAAATTATAGCTTTGACTTATAAGATAATGAGCCAGGGATATTTTCGTGGCTAAATCGGGAAAAAATTATTAGTTCTTATATTTATGTGATAATTATGGGCGAATTTCCCTAACATTTACTTACAAATAGTTACAAAAAAGCAACATTTAAAATCAATAACTCATGTTTCTAACCTGAATTTTTACCTTTTGTTAAGAAAATTGCGTTAAGATAATATTGGATTGATTGGGTGTAGAAAACTCTTGTCTTTACTCTTTTCTGTAAGGAAATTTTTGGTAATTTCAAGACAATTTTTGAGATCTTCATTGATTTTTGTCAAAAAAATTACTGGGTAACGATAATGAATGACGATACGCCCGCAAGCTGTGATTTATACGATTATTTATCGGCGATCGCGAATCACAAAAAAGAATGTTGCTTAACTTATCTTAATGAAGAAGGTCAGTTTGCCGAAGTTCAAGGTCAAATAATCGAAATTTATGATGCTAATGGCTCTGACTGGTGCAAAGTTAGCGATGGCTCAAGAATTCGTCTCGACAGAATTGAAGAAATTGCTCAAAGTTAAATGAGTAATGAGTAATGAGTAAGGAGTAAGGAGTAAAAACTGCTCAATGTTTAATGGTCAATGATTAATGCGATCGCAACTTATGGCTTAACGAAAAAGTTTGAAGATCAGATTGCGGTGAATGAAGTTGACCTAGAGATTCGAGCTGGGGAAGTTTTTGGTTTAATTGGGGCAAATGGTGCAGGAAAAACGACGCTAATTAGAATGTTGGCCGCGGCCGAGGAACCAAGTTGTGGAGAGATTTATTTAAATGGCGATCGCTTGCTTTTAGATAACAGTAGTTCTTTGCTCAAACAACGCATTGGTTATCTTCCCGATGATTATCCTTTATATGATGAACTGACAGTTTGGGATTATCTTGATTACTTTGCCAGACTATATCGTTTGAGTCCGAATCGTCGTCGTCGTCGCCTTTATGAAGTATTAGAATTAATCAAATTAGAACATAAGCGCCAAAGCAAGATTGCCACTCTTTCTCGGGGCATGAGACAAAGATTGAGTTTAGCCAGAACGATTATTCACGAACCAATGATTTTATTGTTGGATGAACCCGTATCTGGTTTAGATCCGATCGCAAGGATGCAGTTTCGCGAAATTATTAAGGTTCTACAGGAAGCAGGGATGACAGTGTTAATTTCTTCCCATGTGTTGAGTGATTTGGCCGAACTATGTACTTCTATCGGCATTATGGAATTTGGTTTCCTAGTTGAAACAGCATCTCTGGCAGATATTTATGCTCGTTTATCCAATCAATATCTGATTATTAATATTTTAGGGGACTTGGAAGAATTGAAAAAAGAACTGAGAACTAATTCTTTGGTAACAGGATGGGAAGAGATTATCGGGAAAAATAGCCTTAAAGTTGGGTTTTCTGGGCAAGAAGCCGACCGAGTGGAGTTATTGCGATCGCTTGTGGCATCAGGAATTTCTATTCTAGAATTTACTTATGCCCAAGAAGATTTAGAAGAGATTTTTTTAAAGTATCAATTATGAAATTTTAGATTTCGTTCCTATGAATAACGCTTGCGATTTTAATCAAGTTAATCACAAGCGTTAAAGTATTTTCTAAAAGAGTAGTTGCCAGAAGATTTTTAGAATAAACCTAGAGTCAAAGATTCATCAATAGGCATAGCTGCACCAATTCCCAACCAGATAGTAACCAAAGTACCGAAAATAAATACAGTAGTAGCTACAGGACGGCGGAAGGGGTTTTGGAATTTGTTAACACTTTCAATGAAAGGAATCATCATTAAACCTAAAGGTATTGCCCCTTGCATAGCAATTCCCAGCAGCTTGTTAGGAATAACACGTAAGATTTGGAAAGAAGGATATAAATACCATTCAGGTAAAATCTCCAAGGGTGTGGCAAAAGGATCGGAAGGCTCACCGATTAGAGCAGGATCTAGTACGGCTAAACCGACTACCAAACCGATGGTTCCCAAAATTACAATGGGGAAAACATATAATAGATCGTTTGGCCAAGCGGGTTCACCATAATAGTTATGGCCCATCCCTTGGGCTAGCTTGGCACGTAATGAGGGATCGCTAAGATCGGGTTTTTTTAAAGTGGACATTGGTTTCTCCTTAATCGACTCAGAGTCAGCAGATTAGATTGCTGGGTTGAGTTAAACTAATTTGTAGATTGAGATCTGGATTAACGATTCTAAAATCTATGTTAAATGATAAAGTTATTAACTGACTAACAACTAAGATATCACTTTACAAGGGACCAGAAATACCTTGTTTCCGAATCATCAAGAAATGAGCTAGCATAAATACTACCATTAACCAGGGTAAGACGAAGGTATGTAAGCTATAGAAGCGAGTTAGAGTAGATTGACCAACACTAACACCACCACGTAGTAGCTCAACCATCTGATCGCCTACGACGGGGATAGCTGCGGGCACACCGGATACAATTTTAACAGCCCAGTAACCAACTTGGTCCCAGGGAAGAGAGTATCCAGTTACCCCAAAACTAACAGTAATGACGGCCATTGTCACACCAGCTATCCAAGTTAACTCACGGGGTTTTTTGAAGCCTCCAGTGAGATAAACACGGAAAACATGCAAGATCATCATTAGAACCATCATGCTTGCAGACCAGCGATGAACGGAACGAATTAGCCAACCGAATTTAACTTCATTCATGATGTATTCTACTGACGCAAACGCATCCGTTACAGTAGGTTTGTAGTAGAAAGTCATGCAAAAACCAGTAGCAAACTGGATTAGGAAGCAAACAAAGGTGATACCGCCCAAGCAATAAAAGATATTAACATGGGGAGGTACATACTTACTAGAAATATCGTCGGAAATTGCTCCAACTTCTAGACGTTCATCAAACCATTGATAAACTTTGGAATCTGTTACTTGTTTCGAAAACATGAACTAAATTAACTGAATAATTAACGAAAGGCTAGCTATGAATATTTAGACCTTTAAAAAATGTAACATAGCTTTAAGCTGCAATGCTGACTAAGTTAGAGGAAGCTCCATTGTTTTTGGAGGCCACTCCCTGCCTATTGATCGCAGAATCTATTGAAGAATATTCTCTCATACTAGATGACCAAGTAGTAGGGATTGGGGAATCTAGTATGAATTTTGGTACAGATTTTTGTAACAATTGATTAAGTTTTTTTTAAAATAAACTTATAAGATAAGGTAAGGTCTCCTAAATCCTATTGTTGATACTTATGATTAAAAAAGCTTTTTGGGTCTCTTTGTTAGTATTTGTTTGCTTAGTTTCTTCCCTGTGGTTTTTTGCTCCGAGTGCAGAGGCTTTTACGAAGGAGCAGAAATTATTTTTGCAATCGTGGCGTATTGTTAATCGTTCTTACGTTGATGAATCATTCAATGGGGAAAATTGGTGGTTTACGCGGGAGAAATTTATTAAAAAGCCGATGCGCAATCGCCAAGAAACCTATGATGTCATCGAGGAAATGTTAGCGCTGCTTGATGATCCTTTTACCAGATTATTAAGACCAAAAGCCTATACCAGTTTGCAAGTAAGTACTTCTGGGGAATTATTTGGTGTTGGATTACAAATTAGCCTAGATCCTAAAACCAAATTAGTTGAGGTGATCACTCCTATTGTTGGATCTCCCGCTGAATCAGCAGGAATTCATCCTCTAGACTATATTTTGGAAATCGATGGTATTGCGACAGATACTTTAACTCTGGATGCGGCAGCAGAAAAGATGAGAGGGCCTGTAGGAACTACAGTATTGTTGACGGTACAAAATCACGATCGCGAAGAAGATAGTATTCAGACCTTGGCAATTGTGCGCGATCTCATAACTCTCAATCCCGTCTATGCCAATTTAGATGAGCGCAACGAAGAAGCGATCGGTTATATCCGTCTCAGTGAGTTTAGTGCTAATGCCACCCAAGAAATTGCCCATGCAATCATGGATTTAACCATGCAAGGAGCCCAGTCCTATATTCTCGATTTAAGAAATAATCCTGGTGGTTTATTGCAAGCCGGAATTGGTACTGCCAGATTATGGCTCGATCACGGAACCATCGTTTACACAGTGAATCGTCAAGGAACTATCGGCAGTTTTGATGCCAATAATTATTCACTAACCAATGATCCTCTGGTCGTTTTGGTAAATCAGGGAACTGCCAGTGCCAGCGAGATTTTAGCCGGAGCTCTACATGATAATGATCGAGCGTTATTGGTGGGAGAGACTACCTACGGTAAAGGATTGATTCAATCTTTATTTGAATTGCCAGATGATTCAGGAATTGCCGTTACTGTTGCTAAGTATGAAACTCCTAATCATACAGATATTAATAAATTAGGAATTGAACCCGACTATGTAGTGTCGCAAGAGCCGATTACTTTTGCGCAAGTGGGGACTAAAGTAGATTTGCAATATCAAAAAGCGATCGAATTATTAACTAGTGAGAAGTTAGTCGCTGATATTTTCTAGTAATTTTTCAGCATTTCTTCAATAGATTTACGAATTCTTTGGGGCAAAACGAATTGCCCCTAA
>JBCCYD010000411.1:0-5593 GCA_039190385.1 Cyanobacteria bacterium P01_F01_bin.143
GCAAATTCTCGACTTAAATTAGATAAAATCACCTCCACTTGTTCGGGAGCAAAATAATCATCTGCCCAAGCCATTGAAGCAGCTATACGCATAATATTGAGTTGTTCAGGAGTAATAGAAGGAGCTTCCCCTAAGTAAACCTCGATTACCCGAGGATCATTTTGGATCTCATCCATACTGCCTTCACAAAGTACCGATCCTTGATGTAGAACCGTTACTTGATCATTCGCAATTTGGCGCACAAATTCCATATCATGCTCGATCGCGATAATAGAATGACTTTCGGCTAAAGCCAGTAACAAGGCACCGACATTTTGGGTTTCTTCATCGGTTAAACCAGCAGCCGGCTCATCAACTAACAATAGGTCAGGAGATTGGGCAACTAACATGCCAATTTCTAAGCGCTGTTTTTCGCCATGAGATAACAAAGATGCAGGTAAATCTGCTTTAGCATCTAAGCCAATAGTTTCAATTAATCCTGATACTGTTCTAGTTTCTGCTGATTTAGGCCGGCTGAATAAAGTAGAAAATACATTTTTATTATGGTTACAAACTAAGTCTAAATTTTCTCTGACTGTGAGATTGAGATAAACTCTGGGAGTTTGAAATTTACGACCAATTCCTAATCTGGCTATTTTAAATTCAGGAATTTTCTTCAGATTTTTTCCTTTAAATAAAACTCTACCTTCTGTCGGTTGAACTTTCCCTGTAATCACATCGAGAAAAGTAGTTTTTCCTGCTCCATTAGGCCCAATAATAACTCGCAATTCTCCAGTATTCATACTAAAGTTTAAGTCATTCAAGGCCTTAAAGCCATCGAAACTAACACTTAAATTTTCTATCTCTAGAATTTTATCCATTCTCAATTCTCAATTCTCAATTTTCAATTAACTATTGCCCTAAAATATCTTTTCCTTCTTTTTGCACTTCAGGATCTTGCGCCAAACTAGGATATGTCGTCACTGGCTGCCTATAACCAAACAAAGTCATAAGTTTTGTCCAGCTACTATCTCTAATTAGCCCAACAATACCATCGGGTAAAACTGTCACCACAATCAGGAATAATGCCCCTTGGAAAAATAACCAAACTTCAGGAAAACTTTCACTTAAAAATGTTTGGGCTAGTCGAACTAAAAGCGTGCCAATAATTGCGCCAATTAAGGTTCCGCGACCACCAACTGCAACCCAGATTACCATTTCAATGGAGAAGGCAACTTGCATAAAACTAGGAGTAATGATACCTGTTTGCACCGTATATAAAGCACCAGCAACACCCGCGATCGCGCCAGAAATAGCAAAAACTAAAACTTTATAACCCGTCGGATCATAACCAGAAAATCTGACTCTAGTTTCATCATCTCTAATAGCAATTAATAAACGACCAAAACGACCACTAGTGAGCCAACGACAAAGATAATAAATCGCGACTAAAAAGATTACTGTCAAAATATAAAAAGTTCGTTGGGCATTATCCGAGCTAGCCAAAACACCAAAGATAGTTTCGGTATCAGTTTTTAGCCCATTAGTCCCATTAATCAGTTTTTGCTGACCATTAAAGAAGTTAAAAAATACCAGTAAAGCTGCTTGAGTTAAAATCGAAAAATAGACTCCTTTAATTCGATTACGAAATACCAAATAGCCAAGTAACCCCGCAACAATTCCTGGAATCACAATAATGGCAATTATGGTGATCGGAAAAGAATAAAAAGGTTGCCAAAAAACAGGTAATTCTTTAACCCCATAAAGAGTGAAAAATTCTGGTAATTGACCATCGGGTAGTTGGAGCTTGAGATGCATCGCTAGAGCATAACCACCCAAAGCAAAAAAGATACCATGACCTAAACTAAGTAAGCCTGTATAACCCCAAATTAAATCAATGCCCAAAGCGACAATCGATAGGGCTAAAAATCGACCGACAAGACGTAATCGAAAGGCAGGCAAGACCGCAGGTAAAATAACAGCAAAAATAATTACTAACCCAACAGCAATTCCCATTTCAATTAATTGCCTTTTTTTTCTTTGTCTCTTCTCAAATTCCTTCTTACTATTCATTCTCAATTATCAATTATCAATTATCAATTATAATTCTGCTGTCCTACCTTTCTGCGGAAATAAACCAGCAGGTTTGATTTGTAAGAAAGAAATAATCAGGGCAAACACCATAACTTTTGCCATACTGCTAGTCGCAAAAAATGTCAGAATATCTACTAGCCAAGTCAAGCTTTCTGTGGAGGGCAACATAAAAATCAATGTGCCTGAACCAATGAGATAACTAATGATTCCAATACCAAAGGCAGCCAGAACTGAACCCAACAGATTCCCGACACCGCCTACTACTACTACCATAAAAGTATCGACAATATAGTTCTGACCTGTATTAGGGCCAACTGAACCGAGGAGACTAACAGCACAGCCTGCTACTCCGGCCAATCCTGAACCAAGGGCAAAAGTTAACGCATCGACTTTAGCGGTGGGAATTCCCAAGCAAGCACTCATTTCTCGATTTTGAGTAACGGAGCGGATGCGAAGCCCCCAAGTGGAACGATTTAAGAACCAATAAACGGTAATCAAACAAATAATAGTTAGAACAATAATAAATAAACGAGCATAGGGCATTTGGAAATCTAGAACTTTTGCTCCGCCTCTGAGCCATCCTGGAGCAGTAACATCAACATTTCTGGCACTAAACCAGGCTTTAGTCAGGACAGGAAATTTATTAATTAAAAAACCTGTGGTTACCGCGATCGCAGCAGACACAGGCAATAAAAGTGTAATAATCAAATTTCTGATTCTTTCCCAATCAGGACGACGACTTAACAGCGTCATGCCCCCAAAAAAGAACAGACAAAAGACTCCAATACAAATTATTAATAGCCAATTAGCACTCCGAACAAATTGACGCAAAATTAGACTCACACCCCAAGTTGCCAAGAGAGTTTCCAGGGGTCGTCCATAGAGGAAGCGAATCACACCTTTTTCGAGAATTAAGCCCGCGATCGCTGCCACTACAAAAGCAGCGGGAATGGAAAAGATAATATAAAAATCAAACCAAGGATCTCCTAAAGGTTTGAAGATATTTTGCACCACAAATGTTGTGTATGCGCCCAGCATCATCAATTCACCATGAGCTAGATTAATCACTCCCATAAGTCCGAAAACAATTGCTAGCCCCAAAGAAGCAATTAGCAACACCGAACCAATACTGATGCCGTTAAATAAGCCTTCAATTAATGCAGACACAGATATCCCATATTATTTTGACAAAATTTTTTTTCATACAAAAGATAAGAAAATAAGAATAGGACTCGAAGAAACAAAAAAATCACTTCAGTCCTTATCCTTAAATCCTTGATCTTTTATCCTTGATTATTTAGGTTTGATACTTGCCACCCTTGGCAGGATCACTCCAATCGCAAGCATATCCTTTAGTTTCTGGTACATATTGGTTCCAAGGGATTGGAGCTACTGGCCCATCAGTAGAAGAAACAATATTAAATAAGCCATCGTCTCTGATTTCACCAATTCTTACCGTCTTAGAAATATGGTGATTCGGGAACATTTTGACTTTTCCTTCAGGAGCATCAAATTCCTGGCCAACTGCTGCTTTGCGGACAGCTTCAAGTTCAGTTGTTCCCGCTGCCTCGACTGCTTGTTTCCAAAGGTAAACCATAATATAAGCAGCTTCCATGGGATCGTTAGTTACGCGATCTTCACCATATTTGGCTTTAAAGGCTTTAACAAATTTATCATTGGTCGGGCTTTCTACGGTTTGGAAATAATTCCAAGCTGCATAATGACCTTTCAGATATTCTGTACCAATTTGTCTAACTTCTTCTTCGGCAATACTAACAGACATTACAGGATATTTATCTGCGGTTAACCCAGCACCTTGCATTTGTTTGAAGAACGCCACATTACTATCACCATTAAGGCTATTGAAGATGACTCCACCATTGGGAAGAGCCTGTTTAATTTTGGTGATAATTGGGGTAACTTCGGTATTGCCTAAAGGTAGATAATCTTCCCCAACTGTTGTGCCACCTTTAGCTTTGAGTTGTTCTTTAATAATAGTATTCGCAGTACGAGGGAATACATAATCAGAACCAACTAAGAAGAAATCTTTACCTTTATTTTCTAGTAGCCAATCTACTGCTGGTTCAATTTGTTGGTTAGGGGCCGCACCAGTATAGAAAATATTTTGGGAACATTCCTGTCCTTCATATTGGACGGGATACCATAACATATGTTTTTTGGATTCAAATACAGGTAAAACTGCTTTGCGGCTGGCGGATGTCCAACAACCAAAAACAGTTACGACCTGGTCTTTGTCAATTAATTTAGTTGCTTTTTCGGCAAAGGTTGGCCAATCGGAGGCACCATCTTCTTTGACTGGCACAATTTGTTTTCCGAGTACTCCCCCTGCGGCATTGATCTCATCAATTGCTAACATCTCAGCATCAACCACTGTGGTTTCACTAATTGCCATCGTCCCACTCAGGGAATGGAGAATTCCGACTTTGATGGTATCGCCACTATCACTACTGCTAGTAGTCGCCTCTGTATCAGTAGCTGGGGGGGTACTGCCATCAGCACAACCTTTGAGAAATAGACTGGCGGCTAATCCCGTTGAACCGTACAGTAAAAATTTGCGTCTTCCTAATTTCGACATGGATATATATTCACGAATATTTTGAGTTGGATTTGCTACTCATAAAGAGATAGACTTTGGTGTGTGAGAAATATAAGTGCTTTTATTTTATGCAGTTAAACATTATTGTGGTGTAATTGTACTGGAAGTTACAAAAAAAACAAGATCATAGAGAGCAGAATAATGTTTCCTATTACTATCTATCTAGCTAAATTTTCTTCAAAAAAGATTGTTAACCTTAATACGTAATGATTATGAGAGTTATCAACAAATAATTAAAGTTTTATTAAAAAAATGAATTATGAGGCTATATTAACATTCTGGTTTGGCCATCAAGGAGCGGACAACTATGGGAAGCCGCAAAAATTTTGGTTTGTCAAAGATCCAGAATTAGATTGGCAAATCAAGAACAGTTTTGAATCCGTCTATATACAAGCAAAAGCAGCAGAATTAGATCACTGGGCAGAAGATGCTTTAGGCTGTCTGGCTTTAATTATTGTGTTAGATCAATTTCCCAGAAACATATATCGAGGTCAACCTCAAGCTTTCGCCACAGACTCTCAAGCTCTAGCGTTAGCTCGATATGCAGTCTCGAAAGAATATGATCGCATTTTATTACCAGTACAACGTTGGTTTATCTATTTACCCTACGAACATAGCGAAATCTTAGAGGATCAAGATATTTCTGTTCAATTATTTTCCGCCCTCAAAAATGATCCCCATAGTCAAAGCAGTATTGATTATGCCCAAAGACATCGTCAAATCATTCAAGATTTTGGTCGGTTTCCCCATCGTAATCAGATTTTAGGGAATGAGGATTAAATAAAATAGCAAAGATATCGAATTAAGAGATGACTATATTTTGGCAGTTTTGTGGGATGCTACATAGATGACAAAATCTTAATAATGAGAGCCAAAAAGAGTAATGTCACAAAGAAGACCTTA
>JBCCYD010000412.1:0-5592 GCA_039190385.1 Cyanobacteria bacterium P01_F01_bin.143
AATTTTTTAAGATTGCTTTACTACAGCTTTTATTGATAATAGTGTTTATTCGATTAACTATTGTAAACTTTCGTTTTATTATTTGTTATAAATCTAAAGATTTTCTTTAGATTTGGTACTTAGGGTTTAAGATTCTAATGTTGATTCAAGATTCGACAAACATTCGAGCTCCTTTTGGAGGTAAGCAATTTGAATATTTCACTATTACGCCAAGTTTGGAAAGTAATTGAGCAAACGAATCTCTACGAACTGTTATCTTTAAACGACACTGAGTTGATTCAAAGATTACTTAGACAACTAGAAACCAAAAACAGGCTTTCTCAAGAGGAAACTTTGTTAGTTAAAGTTTATCTTAACTCAAAGCTATCTCTAATTAAGGATTTGGCCGAGTCCCACTCATAATAGAACCAATGGTTAATCGAAGAACGATAAGCTAGTTACGATAGTTGGTACAAAGGCAGAATATTTGGGGAACTATAGATACTGTAACCTCAAATTAATTCTTGACTAGTAAATGTATTCAACTGCTAATTTACCAACTGAACCCACTTATGACGAACCCATTCCAGTGGTACAGACTTGGAATCTTCGCAAAGTCTACCGTACTGGCTTTTGGATGAACAAAAAAATTGAATCTCTCAAAGATTGTTCTCTCACAATTTATCAGGGGGAGACTTTTGGTTTACTAGGCCCCAATGGTGCCGGTAAGACAACGTTGTTAAAAATTTTACTTGATATTACGAAGCCAACTTCTGGAAAAGGTGTCGTACTGGAAAGGCCGATTGGCGATCGCAGAGTTAAACAAAAAATTGGCTATCTCCCCGAAAATGCCTATTATTATGATTACTTAACGGCTTGGGAATTTTTAGAATTTACCGCAGGATTATTTCAGATTCCTCGCACCATAAAAAAGAAACGCATTGTTGAATTGTTGAATTTAGTCGGATTGGCTCAATCGACTGCCAAGAAAAAGAAACTCAAACAATATTCCAAGGGCATGTTGCAGCGAGTGGGCATGGCTCAAGCGTTGATTAATGATCCAGAAATTGTCTTTCTTGATGAACCAATGTCGGGTTTAGATCCTATGGGAAGATATCGGATACGAGAGATTGTTTTGTCCTTAAAACAACAAGGAAAAACGATCTTTTTTAATTCTCATATTTTGGCAGATGTAGAGCAGATTTGCGATCGCGTTGCAGTTCTAGCTTTAGGAGATTTGATTTGCCAGGGTTCTCTAGATGAACTTTTGGGGACTAATGATAGTTATCACGTCACGATTAAAGGTGGTGCTTCCGAGCAGTTAACCTCTTGGATTACTAATTTAACTTGGGAGCATAATCGCTGGCATGGTCAACTCCAAAAGGAGCCAGCAGAGTTTATCCCTTACCTGAAAAGCATTAATGCCCAACTCGTTCATATGAATCTAGATCGGCTTTCTCTCGAAGCATTTTTTATGCAACAACTGCGAGAAAGAGGCATTGATTTTAGTCGCTAGGGACACAAAGCTTATTTTAATAACTTGAAAAGAGATTGCAATTGATTGTAGAATAACAATTAATTTACAAAACGCAACATTTTAATAAAAATCTCTTTTCATGCAACAAATTTCTTTAAACATAATCGCGATCGGGATTTTTACGATGACCATCTCGACGATACTTGGTCCCATCCTGAACATTCCCCCCGCAGTTCCGGCTGTGGCCACCTTCGGAGTTTTAGGCTTAGCGACGATCGATACTTTAGGTTGGAATAATAAAGGAGCTACTTTATTTTTAGATTTATTTGTCACAGGAGAAAAACGTCAAAGAGTTATTCATCACGAAGCAGGACATTTTTTAACAGCATATTTTCTAGGAATTCCTATTACAGAATATAGCCTCACAGCCTGGGAAGCTTTCAGAAAAGGTCATTACGGACAAGGAGGAGTAGTTTTTGAGGCAGAAAAAGCCATTTCCAAAACTTTAGAGACCAGAGATTTGCCTTTAACCTTGGATCGTCTCTGTACTGTGTGGATGGCAGGAATTGCAGCAGAGAAATTAGTTTATGACGAGGCAGAGGGGGGACAAGAAGATTATCAACAATTGAGAACAGCTCTAAAGATAGCCGGACTACCCAATTCTGTTTATAGTCAAAAAGAACGTTGGGGACAATTGCAAGCTACTAGTTTGTTGCAAAGACATCAGCCAGCTTTCGAAGCTTTAGTTGTTGCTATGACCGAGAGAAAATCTGTTACCGAATGTTATCAAATAATTCAGGAAAATTGTTAATGTGACTTCTCCCGACATTGATGCTTCGCATACAATGCGGGCTTCCCCAAGCTCAAAAATGAACAGAGAGAACTTCCTTCGTGGTACTCCATTCTTCTTGCTCCGTCCCTATGCTTGAGGTTTCCTCAAGCACCAGCGGTGCTCTTTCTCACTACGGCGGTTTTACGTCAGGTACAAGCCCAGCCCGACGAGGTGTTTTGTGGCTTCTCACCTCCAAAAACCTAGAACCTATGTTCCTTAAAGATTTTACCCACAAGAGGCAGCGACTGATCTTAGCCACACTACCCTGCAGAACCCTATATCTTTAGTTGTCGAGGTGCATTTGTCTGATGAGCCTTTTAGTCTTCTTTCAGAGCAAAATCACTATACAACGCTTGGAACCCTTGTTCACTGAGATTATGTATTAAACTTGTCAATAAGAAGCCGATAAACCCAGCCTCGGTTTCCATCCCGACACTGAACTATGTTACAGCGCGGGGCTTACCGCCGACAAGGCTAAAGTCAGAAGTCCTATTCCAGTTAGCTAATCAATCAAATTAAATGATAGAATCTACTGCTCTTAAAATTTTGGAAAAAACTCAAACCAAGACACAAATGTTTTATCAAGTGGCAATGTCGCAACCAAATTCCCATCTATTTGAAGTTACATTGCGCCTTGATAATTGGCAAGAAGATCGACTGGATTTAAAGATGCCTGTCTGGACTCCTGGCTCCTATTTAGTAAGAGAATATTCTAGACATTTACAAGATTTTGTAGCAGAAGATAGTAGTCAAAAATCTTTAGTTAGTTATAAAGCTAGTAAGAATCACTGGCAGATAGTAACAGACGATGTATCAGAAATTGTTGTCAATTACCGAGTATATGCTAATGATTTGACAGTAAGAACTAATCATCTAGATGCTAGTCATGGCTATTTTAATCCAGCAGCTTTGTTAATGTTCGTTCCAGAATTAACCAAGCAACCAATCACAGTAAAAATTGCGATTCCTCAACCGGATTGGCAAGTCACGACAACCTTACCTGAAGTTGCAGGGACAACTAATACTTATATTGCTCAAGATTTCGATACTTTAGTTGATACTCCGTTTGAGATTGGAACACAAGAAATTTATGATTTTGAGGTTTTGGGAAAATCTCATCAATTTGCGGTTTGGGGGCAGGGAAATATTAATCCGCAACAGGTGATTAAAGATACTAAGAAGGTCATTGAAACAGAAGCTGAACTTTTTGGTGGATTGCCTTACGAAAAATATTTGTTTTTATTACATTTGTCTGGAAGTGGTTACGGTGGGTTAGAGCATAAAGATTGTTGTACCCTTAATTATCCTCGTCTGGGATTTCGTAATACGGATAAATATAATCGTTTCATGCAATTAGTAGCTCACGAATTTTTTCACCTTTGGAATATTAAAAGAATTCGTCCCCAAGCTTTAGAAGTTTTTGATTATGAACAGGAAAATTATACTAGTTCTTTATGGTTTTCTGAGGGAACTACTAGTTATTACGATATTTTAATTCCTTTACGTTCTGGTATTTATAATCGCAAGAAGTTTCTCGAAAATCTTAGTAAGGACTTGACTCGTTATTTGACTATTCCTGGGCGCAATGTTCAACCTTTGGGAGAATCTAGTTTTGATGCTTGGATCAAACTATATCGTCGGGATTTTTATAGTGATAATAATCAGATTTCCTATTATTTAAAGGGACAATTCGTTTCTTTGTTAATAGATTTGTTGATCCGAAAGCAGCATCATAATCAGCGATCACTTGACGATGTGATGCGTTTGATGTGGCAGCGTTTTGGCAAGGATGAGGTTGGTTTTTCGCCGCAACAATTGCAAACAACTATCGAAGAGATTGCGGAGCAGGATTTAAGTGAATTTTTCTATAGTTATTTGGAGACTACAGCCGAATTACCGTTTGATGATTATCTAAAGCCTTTTGGTTTGAGGGTTAAACCTATTTTAGACAAAGAGCCAGTTCCTTATTTGGGAGTTAAGGTAGGTACGGAAAATAATCGAGAAGTGATTAATTTTGTCGAAGCCAATTCTCCAGCTGCGATCGCAGGTATTGATATCAAAGATGAATTATTGGCTATAGAAGGTCTTAAAGTAAAATCTGGGGATTTAAATGAGCATTTGAAAAATTATCAATCAGGCGATCGCATTTTAGTGACAATTTTTCATCAAGATGAGCTAAAAACCCTATCCGCAACTTTAACGGAACCTCGTCCCATTCGTTATGAAATAGTGCAATGCGATAACCTTAACGATTTACAAAAGCAAAATCTCTCGGAATGGCTAAGTTAGGAATATTGGCAATTAATTAAACTAAATCCTGAATCAATCTGATGTTACAAGTTAAACCTCGATTCACAACCTTTGAAGAATATTTAAAATATGATGACAATTCAGAAAAGCTCTATGAATTATTCAATGGGGAATTGATCGAAGTGCCACCAGAATCAGGATTAAATTTTGAGATTGCTAATTTTCTATTTATTCAGTTTGCTCGACTTGTCGGACATCGACGAGTACGAGGACATGGATTAGAACTGGAAGTTAGAGGTGAGCCCAAAAACCGTTATCCAGATCTTACAATTATTCGAGAAGAACATATTCAACAATTATCCAAGCGCAATACTATTCGTCTTCAGATGGCTCCGCCTTTATTAGTTATTGAAGTTGTTAGTCCTGGAGAAATCCAACGAGAACGAGATTACATTGCCAAGAGAATGCAATATCAAGATTCTGGTATTCCTGAGTATTGGATTGTTGATCCTCAAACCAAAACAGTTATAGTTTTAGAACTTAAGGCAGATACTTACATAGAAGTAGGAAATTTTAGTAATGATGATTTAATCCAATCTTCTAAATTTAAAGAACTTAAGTTGAAAGTTTCTGAAGTATTTGATCAAAACTAAAATTAAAGCGGAAATTAATCTGATGTTAATAGTCAAACCTCGATTTACAACCTTTGAAGAATATCTACAATATGATGACAATTCAGAAAAGCTCTATGAATTATTCAACGGGGAATTGATCGAAGTGCCACCAGAATCAGGACTTAATTTCCAAATCGCTAATCGTATCTTTTTGGTTTTTGCCTTAATGTTAGGAACAGATCGAGTACGAGGACATGGATTAGAACTTGAAGTTAGAGGTGAGCCCAAAAACCGCTATCCAGATCTTACAATTATTCGAGAAGAACATGTTCAACAATTATCCAAGCGCAATACTATTAGGCTTCAGATGGCTCCGCCTTTATTAGTTATTGAAGTTGTTAGTCCTGGAGAAATCCAACGAGAACGAGATTACATTGCCA
>JBCCYD010000413.1:0-5587 GCA_039190385.1 Cyanobacteria bacterium P01_F01_bin.143
CCATATTCGAATTAATTAATAATTACAATATAAAAGTACAAGAATCCAGAATTTAATTCTATACTGACTTTAAATAATAATAAAATTAGCTAATGGTGATCGCTTGATTATTGCGATATTTGAGACAAAAGCGATCGCACTAAAATAAAAGAAAAATTGAAATCGAACATCTCTAAGTATGCTAAATCAGGAGACCATTTCCGATAATAGAGTGGTCAACCTCTCGCTTTTCGAACATGATTTTTATGCTTGGACACAGCAGCAAGCAGCAATCCTAGCTGCCCATCGTTGGGAAGATTTAGATTTAGCTAATTTAATTGAGGAGATTGAATCATTGGGAAGACAGGAACACCTAGAATTGCGAAATCGCTTATGCCTTCTCATTGCTCATCTACTCAAATGGCAATTTCAACCTCAAAAACGCAGCCGTAGTTGGCTAGCAACAATTCTAATTCAGCGTCTCGATACAATGGATCTATTAGAAGATAATCCGAGTCTGAAACCCTATCTAGAAGAAGCCTTAGAACGTGCTCACAAAAAGGCAATTATATTAGCGACAAAAGAAACCAACCTTTAGGGCTGCTCCCTCTGCTTATATCAATTCCTCATTTCAAACTTGGTGAAGTACTAGGCGATCGCGATGACTAATAACACTCATAAAGATTAAGATTCATAAAGTAAATTAACAATTTCCCGCTTTCAGTAAAGTTTATCCCCTTATTAATTTCGAGATAACCTTAGTTAAAAATAATCTTGATTAGAATTTCGCTGTTAAAAGTATTTTCTGTCCATGTTTGGCACTAGTTGACTTATAAACAGCGAATAACGATTCTTACTGAGGTTAAATTCATGACAAGTAATGTTATTTTTATTCATCCAGATGGAGCTGATCCATCTCATTTCGCTGCGGCTCGGTTTGAATCAGTTGGCCCTGATGGTCGCTTGAATTGGGATTTAGCTCCTGCGGCTGGTGTTTATCTGGGACATCTTGATGATCAAGTCGTTGCGACATCTAATGCTGGCGCTGTTGTCCATGCCTATGGTATCAAAGCTGTTGCCCCCAGCTATGGCTTCGATGAGAATGGCTTAGAGTATCAATCTCTCGCGGCTTTACAAGGTCAAAACGTCGCCGGATCAGCCCTAGACGCGACGGTTCTGGAAGAGGCGATTGCTGCTGGACGACCGACAGCTGTGATCAACTCTGGCTTTATTGCCGAGCCTGGTACTGGCGTATTTCTAGCCGATGCTGAAAGCCGTCGCGATCGCGAGGGAATCACAGCTCAGATCGTAGAATCTGGCGTCAACGTGATTATGGCTGCGGGAGAAATTGATTATTTACCTGCGGGAACAGTTGGCTTTTTTGGTGAAGAAGGAACTCGCACCGACGGTCGTAACCTGATCGAAGAAGCAGAAGTTGCAGGTTATACCGTTGTGTACACCAGAGAACAACTAGAAAATCTGCCAGCCAATACCGAGCGTGTTTTAGGGATTTTTGCTGCGGATGATACCTATAACGATGTTCCTGAAGGGCGATTAATTCAAGACGGGTTTGTGGATGAAAACGGGGAATTAATTACCTATGGACAGCTACCCCTAAATCCCAACCCGCCCACCGTGGCAGAAATGCTCCAGGCAACCCTAAATCTTGATTTATTTAGCCAGGAAGAAGAAGGTTTCTTTATTGTTCTTGAAGAGGAAGGTACCGATAACTTTGGTAACAATAATAATGCCCGCGGTGTGATTGATGCCACCTTAAGAGCTGATGCTGCCATTGGTGTCGCGCGCGATTTCATTGCCAATGTTAATCCCAATACCTTCGTGATTACTGCTGCTGATAGTGCGGGTGGGTCTTTAGAAATTGATGATGTTTCTGGACCTACAGTGGGAACCACCACTACCCAACGACAGTTGGACGAAGCTGGGGAAAACAGTGCCATTACAGTTCCCTTTGACGGCACCACTGGTAGTAATACGGCACCATTTGTAAGTGCGCCTGATGTCAATGGTAATAGCTATGAATTTGGTATTACTTGGGCAGGGTTACCAGACTTTGCGGGCAGCATTGTTTCTAAAGCTTATGGAGCAGGAGCCGAACGTTTACCTGCAACCCTCGATAATACAGCGATTTATCGCCTAATTTATGAGAGTCTATTTGATGTTCGTTTGGATGCACCAGCAGGCGTACCCGATGATCTGACACCTCGTGAGGCTCCTGAACCCACTTCGGATACTGGTAATGTAATTTTCATCCATCCAGATGGTACGAGCCCTTCTCACTATGCAGCAGCGAGGTTTGCAGCTTTAGGAACTGATGGTCGTCTAAATTGGGATCAGCTAAGCAATGCGGGTGTTTATTTAGGCCATATTGATGATCGTCTGGTTTCCACTTCCAATGCCGGTGCAGTTGTTCACGCTTATGGTGTCAAACCTTTTGCTGGTAGCTATGGATTTGATGCGCCTGTAGATGAAGGAGGAGAAGAAATTATTGCGCTTTCTGGGCAGAACGCCACCATTGCACAAGAAGCTCAAGCCGCAGGAAAAGCAGTAGGGATCATTAATTCCGGCTTTATTGCTGAGCCAGGAACTGGTGTTTTTCTAGCTGATGTGGATAATCGTGGTGAGACTGAAGCTATTACGGCTGAAATTTTGGATCAGCGACCGAATGTGATTCTTGGTGCTGGAGAAACTGATTATTTACCAGTGGGAACGATTGGCTTTTTTGGCGAAGAAGGAACTCGCACCGATGGGCGTAATTTAATTGAAGAAGCTGAAGTCGCTGGATATGAAGTTGTGTTCACTCGCGAGCAACTATTAGCAGTTGATACAGATAGTACTGAGTTCCTGTTGGGTATTTTCGCAGCCGAAGATACCTACAATGACTTTTTTGAAGATGAGCTGCGACGCGATGGTTTTGTAGATGAGAACGGGGATCTGCTCCTTTATGGTCAGCTTCCTCTCAACCCCAATCCTCCCACCGTTGCGGAAATGTTAGAGGTCGCCTTACCCATTTTGGACAGTGATCCAGATGGTTTTTTCTTGGTTTTGGAGGAAGAGGCAACTGACAATTTTGGTAATGATAACAATGCTGCAGGAGTCATTGAGGCAGCGATAAGAGCTGATGATGCCATTGGGGTTGCTCTTGATTTTGTGGATAATGTCGACCCTAACACGTTGGTAATTACGGCAGCGGATTCCGATGCAGGTGGCTTAGAGGTTGATGATGTACCCATTAGCGGCTTTGGTCTTGACCCAGCAGATCCAGCGTCTGGCTTCACCCTGCGCACTCAAGCTGAATTGGCAGCATTTGGGGATAGTGCTGATGGAACCTTGGTTCAAGTTGATGATATTGATGGTAGCAATGACGTACCAGGATTTAGCACCGATGTATTTGAACCATTTGTGACCGGTGCTCCCGATGCGGATGGTGATATCTTCGAGTTCGGCGTTGCTTGGGCTACTCGCTCCGATGTAAATGGGGGAATTGTCTCCAAGTCCTACGGTCTGAATGCAGAACTGCTACCGGCAACTACAGATAACACTGATATTTATCGTGTTATGTATCAAACTCTCTTTGGTACTGCTCCTGACGCAACAAATTTAGATTTATTAGAGACCGATATTTTCCGTTTTCGTAGCGAGATTGATGGTCAATCATCATACTTATTTGCTGGTGGGGAAGAAGCCGAAAATATTCGAGCTAATTTTGCTGATACTTTCACGGAAGAAGGTTTTGCCTTCAAAGTATCGGCTGATCAAGAAGATGATTTGATTGATCTATATCGTTTTCGTAGTGAGCAGGGAACTTATCTTTACGTAGGAGAAACTGAACGCGATCGCATTAATAGCGATCCGAGTCTTTCTGATATCTTTACCGAAGAAGGTCGAGCTTTTTCTGTCTACGGTGTAGGTGCTGGAGACGCAACCGAATTTTTTCGTTTCCGCAATCTCAATAGTTCTAATAATTATCTTTATGCTACAGGCACAGAGGCAGAGTTAATTCGCACTAGCTTTGCTAATACTTTTGTAGAAGAGGGATCGGCTTTTGAAGCTGGAGTTTAACGGTTCAATCGTGAGTTCACTTAATCAAGATTGATTTTACAGCGATCGCATAGTGTCAGTAGGAATGATCGCGAACAATCATCCTTCTCGGCTCTTAACGCGATCGCGAACAATCAGCTAACATTGAAATTTAATTATTTAAGTTGTTACTAAGTAGCTGGGTGAAATTAAATATAACATCAGAAATTTTAATTTCCTCCTCTGCTCCTCTGCTCCTCCGCTCTTACCCGTTTTATAATCAATTGTGCTTAGGTAATTATCTTCCCAGTGTAAGTTCTTCTTTCTTTCCTAAAATCCCTTGAGGTCGCCATACCATCAAAATCATTAAAATTAATCCAATTACCATAATCCGAAAGGCACCTAATTGGGCATTATCAAACCAGCCTAATTGAGGTAAATAAAAACGGGTCAAAGCATCGTAAGCCCAAAAAATAATCACGCCTAGTAACGTTCCTGGATTACTACCCGCACCCCCTAAAACAACCATGGTCCAAACATTAAAGGTTACCAGAGGTTGAAAATTACTGGGATAGACATTGGTTAGTTGCCAAGCATAAAAAGCTCCCGCAATTCCCGCGATCGCGCCTCCCAACATAAAAGATTGCAACTTATACCAAAATACATTCTTACCCAAGGCACGGGGAATCTCCTCATCTTCGCGAATTGCTTTAAGTACTCTGCCCCAAGGAGATTTGACTAGCAGCTCTAAACCCCAATAAATCAAAGCGAGAGTTAATAGAACAAGCAGCATCAAACCTGCTTTGTAGTTGTAATTAGAAAGAGCAATACAGCCATTGATATAGACTGTCAAAATTAAAGCAAACCCGATCGCGCCATAAATAAGTAAACTAATTCGGTTTGTTGGTTGATAACTTTTGCCTTGAATTTTGGTTCCTTCACGCCATTGCGATCGCAATCCTCGATACAATTGCCAGAGAGCAAAAATTGCCAAAGCAGTTAATAATCCCACTAAAAATACTGTTCCGGCTAGACCAGGTTCAAATTGAGCCAGAGGTAAGGGAAAACGTTGTACTCCAAAAGAACCTTTGGTTAGCCATTCTTCATTTAAGGCAATGAGGCGAATTAATTCAGAAACGCCAATGGTAACGATCGCCAGATAATCTTCTCGCAATCTCAGAGTAGAAATCCCGATCAATAAACCCAATAAAGACGAGATCACCGCACCAATCAGTACTGCCAGAAGTAGAGGTACACCTTGAGAACTCAACAAAACAGTTGTGTAGGCTCCGACTGTCATAAAAGCCACATGACCAAAATTAATTAGGCCCGTTAGACCCCATTGCAAATTTAAGCCCAGAGCAAAAATGCCATACAAACCAGCCGAAATTGTCAAAAAAACTAAATAACCAACCATGGATTAAGTAATAAGTAATAAGTAATAAGTAATAAGTAATAAGTGAAATTACTCTGTTAAATGTTAAATGGTCAATGATTAATGTTCAATGGTCAATGTTCAATGTTTTTTGTCTTTTGGCTTCGTATAGTAACAGAGAATTTGCGATCGCGA
>JBCCYD010000414.1:0-5572 GCA_039190385.1 Cyanobacteria bacterium P01_F01_bin.143
CACTAGTCGCCCAAATTTTCCCACCCATACCATGAATAATTTGACGACAAATAACCAGCCCCAAACCAACCCCACTAGTCGTACGACGTAAATAATTCTCCGACTGAGAAAATCGCTTAAAAATTATATCCAACTGCTCAGCTTCAATTCCCCGTCCTGTATCCGCAATAGTTACCACCAAACTCTTTTGCCGCACAACATCACTAGCAAACTTCTGTGACCTATCCTGAATATCCGCACTAATAATAATCTCCCCTTCAGGAGGCGTGAATTTACAAGCATTATCCAAAAGTTTATAAAAAACTTCCACTAACCCTTCCACATCCGCCTCAATAGCTGGTAACCCAGAAGCTAATTTCACCTCAATCCTTGGGATTGCTCTAACTTGAGAATTCTTTTTGATACGATGCAATGCCAACTCAAGAGGATAGCTAATCTCCACCAATTCAATATCGCAATAAGCTTTTCCTGCTTCCAATTTAGAAATGGTTAAAAAATCTTTGATCAATTGACTCAAGCGATCGCTATCAGACAAAGCCAAATCCAACATCGCATTTTGTAACTCCTGCGGCATATCCGGTTCATTAGCCAAACTCTCCAAAAAAACACGAATTGTCGAAAGAGGTGTTTTCAACTCATGTCCCACTACAGCAATGAGATTATTCTGAATTCGTTCTACCGCCGCCAATTTCTGATTCAGTTCCCTTAAATTCGTATAGGCCCTAGCTTGAGTGAGGGCCGTTCCCGTACTATTAGCTATAGCTTCAACCAAAGCAATATCTTCAGCTTGCCAATTAAACTCTTTTGTCCCACTGTAATGTAATTCCACAACGCCTAATAATTTATCCTGATAACGAATCGCAACCATTAACCAAGATGCGATCGCGGCTCGTTCAATTTTTTCTTTTAAAATAGGATTATCTTGCAGATAAATATTCTCCGCGACATTATTAATCACCAAAGCCGAATCCTGGGTCTGAGCCACAAGAAAAACAGGATTATCAACAACCGACCATTTTTGCCCTAACAAAGATATCGTTTGACTAGAAACAAATTCGTATTCAATAGTCACCTCAGTTTCATCAGGATTAATTGGATACAATAGACAACGACAATGGGGAAAAATTTGCCCCAATTCTCCGATAGTAATTTTGAGAACTTCTTCTGAGTTTAAAGAATTACGCTGTTTCTGGGAAATCTGATTGATTAAATATTCTTTGCGTTGAGCAACTGCGATCGCCTTGTAAGCTTTAAGCAATTTATACTGACCAGCCTGCAAATGGGTCACTAGTTTTTTAACAAAAATATCTAAATCTACAGACTGACTAGTGAGCAAAGAATTACTTCCAGATAACCCATCTTTTAAATACAATTGTCTTGCTTTTGTAATCTTCCCAGCCAACTCGGGACGATAAACTTGTATTCTCCCCAATAACCAATCAATAGCAGTTCTGGTTAAATCCGCATCAAAAGTCCAAAATCCCTCAAATCTTTTCTCTTGCTCAACAGGAGTTCTCATCTCTCTTAATTCCTTGAGAGACAACTTTTCCTGACCAAGTAAGCAAGCTGTATATTGTTGCCCGATAATTACCAGAAATTTTTCCCCTGCCAAAGTATCGCTTGCAGCTAAAGGAATAGTTTCATAACCCGCATTATCAACCAAGAAGCCAGATTCTTGCTCTGGAACTGCCAGCATATAAGCCTGATCTGTTTTTTGGGCAATTCGGGAGAAGCGACGTTCACTGGAGCGAAAAAAACGCTCCTGCTGAAAATTGGCGATTACCAAAGGAACGTCATTACTAGCCAATACTAAATCTTCCATTGCACTGGCTAGAGCAATTAGAGAAGATTTGAAATATATTTGAGGACGTAGACTCGGAAATTCTGTGACTAAGTCCCGCAGTAGAGAATTAGTCAGATTCATTATTTTTTATTAGACGACACACCCTAATATGTTGGAGTTGAGATGGTTTGGCTTAAATCAACTCCATCCAAAACTGTTTCTTGAAGATTTGTCTTACCAAAATTTGCTTGAGCCACAGAAGCTCCCGTGAGAATAGCATGAGTTAGATTAGCTCCTGTTAAGTCAGCTCCTCGCAGGTCAGAATAACTTAAATTAGCTCCTGATAAGTCAGCATCTCGTAAGTCAGCATCTTTTAGACAAACCAACCGCATATCTGCATCCTTGAAAAAAGAATTTTGCGCGATCGCTTGATTAAGATTAGCCCCAATAAGCATTGTTTGAGAAAGTTGTGCGCCCATCAGATAAGCTTGCTGAAAATCTGTTCGCCATAAGGTAGCACCTGTGAGATTGGCTTCACTGAGATTGGCTCTTTGTAACACAGAATGGCTTAAATTGACTTGAGCTAGATTTGCCCGCCATAATTTAACCTCAGTTAAGTTAACTTCTCTTAGATCAGTTTGCTGGAGGTTCACTCGGCTAAAATTTCGTTTGCCCGAACCATAAAGCTCCATAACTTTAGAGGCTTCAATAGTTTTGGTTCTGTGTTGATGGGGATTTATATAGAACATATAATTGTAAATTAATCTGCTCAATACTGGAGAAGAGTTAATTCTTAAGAAACTTCCTGGAATAAAACAGATATCGCGAATTTAACTAACAAGAAAAGAAGTAACTATTGCTGCTGTCACAATCAGAGCAGCGATTACGCCTTGGATCATATAGCGGCGTTTTTCGTAGGACTCTGGATATTCTGCTACATAGACTGTGGGTTCTACTGCATAGTTGTTGAGGCGGCCATTCTCTTCTTGAACTGTGTACATAAGTTTGTTTTAAGAATTTTGTTAAGTTATGTAACTAATATATCTGAACTATGTAACAAATTGTTACTGAGGCTTGACAATAATTGTGAATATCTTCAAAAAGAAAAACTGATAATCCGCTATTTTTCTGGCCTTGAGAAAGACTATTAAGAAAATCTAAAATAAATTTTATGTAACTTCTTATACCAAAGAAATACTTTAAATCCGATATCGTCATGATCCGATGAATAAATTGCAAACCAAGAACCGTTACAATTACTTATGCGTATTGAGCAGTTAGAGACCTTTTTGGCGATCGTAGAAATTGGTAATTTTGGACAAGCAGCGAAAAAATGCGGAGTGACTCAGTCGACAATTAGTCGTCAAATCCAATCTTTGGAAAAGGACTTAGGTTTAACCTTATTTCACCGTACTTCCCAGGCCAAGCTAACTGTAGGAGGAGAAAAGTTATTACCTCGTGCCCAAAGAATTTGTCAGGAATGGGAACGGGCGACTCATGATTGTGCGGAGCTAATTCAAGGAAAGCAGCCAGAGCTATGTGTAGCAGCGATTCATTCGGTTTGTGCCCATTATTTACCGCCAATTTTGCCACAATTTTGTGCTGATTATCCGGCAACTCAGTTAAGAGTCACGGCCTTGGGAAGTGATCGCGCGTTGAAAGTATTACGGGATGGTTTGATTGATGTTGCGATCGTGATGAACAATTGTTTTTTAACTAATTCGGCAGAAATCGAAGTTATTCCCCTCTATGAAGAACAAATTGCGGTTTTAATGGCAGCAAACCATCCTTTAACTGAATATGAGACAATTCCCTTAGAGAAGTTGGCGCAATATCCTCAGGTGGTATTTAAAGATGGCTATGGCATGCAAAGGTTTGTTCAGGATTGGTTTACTCGTCAGAATTTGGAATTGAAAACGGTTATGGAACTTAATACTCTAGATGCTTTTCGTGGTGTTGTCCGTCAAGGAAATATACTAGCTTTATTACCTCAAGGAGCCTTGATTGGTTCTGTTGATGATCCAACTTTGGCAATTCGTCCGATCGCAACTCCGGTTGATCTAGATCAAACAGTTTTCGAGGAGTCAGAAAGTCATGATAATTTGACACGCCAAGTTGTCATGGTGACAACCAGCGATCGCTTAAAGATACCACCAATAGCTCATTTTTGTAGTTTAGTTGCCAGAAGCATTGAAGAAAGAGAACAAAGAAACCAGGAAGTTTATCATGAGTGATGAGTTTCGAGAACTATTAAAAAAAGTTGGCAGTGGGACTCATACGAGCAAGAGTTTAACTCGCCAAGAAGCTTATCAAGCCACCATTATGATGTTCCAGGAAAAGGCGACTCCTGCTCAAATGGGGGCTTTTATGATTGCCCATCGGATTAAACGGCCGACGCCTGAGGAATTAGCGGGAATTCTCGATGCCTATGATGAGTTTGCGGCCAAACTAACAGTTAAAGATTTGGGTGGGGCCTATGCTCCTGTAATTTTTGGCAATCCCTATGATGGGCGATCGCGTACTGTCCCAGTGACAGTTGTCACGGCTTTAATCTTGGCGGCAGTGGGTATGCCGGTAATTCTCCATGGTGGCGATCGCATGCCAACGAAATATGGCATACCGTTAGTGGAAATTTGGCAAGGCTTGGGTATAGATTTTTCTGGTTTTTCTTTGGCTGAGGCTCAAAGTTTTTTAGAGAATACAGGTATTGGGTTTGTTTATTTGCCCCAACATTTTCCCCAAGCTAATAATTTAGTTCCCTATAGAGAACAAATTGGTAAACGTCCACCTTTTGCGACTTTGGAGTTAATTTGGTCGCCAGTAGTGGAAAAGATCGCGAGCGTTTCTGGTTTTGTGCATCCGCCGACAGAGGAGCGTTTTCGCAAGACCTTTGAATTGCGAGGAGTGAAGAACTACACAACGGTGAAAGGATTAGAAGGTAGTTGTGATTTGTCTCGTAATCGCACAGGAATTATTGGGATGTCTGATGAAGTAAATGGTTGGCGACAATTTATGTTGCATCCTAGAGATTTTGGTTTGCAAGGTCGAGATGTGGCTTTGGAATCAGAGGCTCAAGCGATCGCACAAATTCAAGGCGCGATCGCAGGAAAGAATCAAGAATTAATCCCTAATGTGATTCTTAATGGAGGTTTTTATCTTTGGCTTTTGGGAGTTTGTTCCAGTTTAGAAGCAGGATTTACTCTAGCAGAAAGTATGATTATTGAGGGAGAAATTCAAGATAAACTAAATCAATTAATTGATAATTACTCCTCGTGATCGCTTGTTTCTTGTAGAAAGTGAATAATTTTTCTTCTACCCTCATTAAGATCTTCTTTTTCCATGAAATTAACAAATTCACAAACTATTTTCGGAGATAAAACTTTTAAATATTTACTGTTCTGTTGTTGTTCATAAACATTATTATTTAAACAATAAAAAGAAAGATTATTTTTGTTATCCCAGATCCAAACCTCTGGAATTCCTATTAATTGATATTTTTCTAAATCTGATATATCACCACTGCTAAAGTTAACTTCTATGGCTAAATCGGGAAAATCTTTGTCTTCATGAAAAGCATAACCGCCATCAGGTTCTTTTCCTACTCTTATATTTAGTGATTCTATTATTTTTATCAATCTTGTCGAGCCAAACGGATAGCATTTTATATTTTTTTGCGGCTTTTTTTGTGTTTGGCAGATATTAGTTGGTTCAAACCCATTAAAACCAAAATTAAGTTCACAAACATATCAAAAAAAATGATGGCTTTTGGGTTTTGTATGTTTATTCAGC
>JBCCYD010000415.1:0-5564 GCA_039190385.1 Cyanobacteria bacterium P01_F01_bin.143
GAAAAAATTCATTGCTTTATTAGGAATAATAATTGTATTTTATGTTGATTCTAATTTTATACATAAAATAATAAAATAATCAATATCATTTAAAATAAAATATAATTTTTACAAATATATTATTTGAGATTAATATGGCTCAAGTCCATATGGGGTTAGGGGTGTGGCATCATCAAAATCAGTCAAACCTTTGTCACGGCTTTAGCGATATATTTACTGCTTAAATAAATGTAAGTTCAGATAGGCTTAAGCAGATTCATAGCGTGTTTGAAGATCTCAAAGAATTGTATGAAGCGCAAACCATTAAAAAATGTTGTGAGATTGTTGATAAGTATTCAGAGATCTTAGTCTCGTAAAAATATGCTAATTAAGTATGCGCAACAATATTGGTAATAATAAAGCACTCTCAGTTAAAGAATTCTACTAAAAATTTTAGTTTCGCAAATTAGTCTAAACTCCAGTAAGGATTAAGGAGTGAGAAATCATTTGGTATTGTTAACTAAGATATACAAAAATTAATAATCAATATTATTCTCAGTTTATTCGGATGAAACATTTTGGTCTTCTTTGCCCTCCAGGAGTTGGACATGTCAATAACTTTATGGCTTTGGGCTATGAACTTCAACAGAGAGGACATCGAGTTACCTTATTTGGGCTACCTGACGTTGAATCTTATGCTAATGCAGCAGGGCTAAATTTTTTCTCTATTGGTGCGGCTAGATTTCCTCTTGGTAGTATTAAGGGTTCGCAACAGCAATTAGGAAAACTTAACGGCGTACTCGCATTGTTTTATACAATCAACCTATTCTGCCAGGGGACAGAAGTAATCTTGCAGGAAGTTCCTCAAGGTTGTAAAAAAGTTGGCATTGAAGTTTTATTAATCGATCAGACCCTTCTTGAAGGTTCAAGTATTGCCGAGTATCTCCAGCTACCTTTTATTACTATTTGTAGTGCCCTATTGCTTAATCCAGAACCCACTGTTCCTCCCGCTTTAACTGATTGGGGTTACGATCCTTCCTGGTTCGGTCAATTACGTAATCAAATCGGTACTAGTTTGCTAGAGTTAGCGGGTACACCAATTAAGTTACTAGTCAATGAATACCGTAGAAAATGGAGTTTAGCTAAGATAGATACTAGTAATAAACTTAATTTATGGTCAAAAAAAGCAATTATTAGTCAACAACCCCCATCTTTTGAGTTTCCCCGGAAAAAGTTACCTGACTATTTTCACTTCACTGGACCATTGACCAGTAAAGTTTCTCGCACAGAAATACCCTTCCCTTGGGATAAATTAACAGATAAACCCCTAATTTACGCATCATTAGGAACCTTACAAAATAAACTACTTTGGATATTTAGTCGAATTGCTTCTGCTTGTCTGGGGTTGGATACGCAGTTAGTTATTTCTCTAGGTGGAGCAACAGAGCCAAAAGAATTAGGCGATCTTCCTGGTTCACCAATTGTAGTTAAAGCTGTCCCACAATTATCTTTACTAGAACGTGCCAGTCTTTGCATAACCCATGCTGGGATGAATACTACACTAGAATCTTTGAGTAACGGTGTCCCGATGGTGGCAATTCCTATAACTAACGATCAACCTGCTGTGGCTGCTCGAATTGCTTGGACAAAAACTGGCAAAGTAATCCCTCTGAATAATTGCACTGTTGACACCTTAGAAATGGCAATCAAGCAAGTATTATCACAATCTGAATACCGCCAAAATGCTTTGAAATTTCAAGCAGAAATTAACCAAGTTGGAGGTATAACTAAAGCAGCAGAAATTATCGAGGCAACTATTGATTAATAAGATCACTAATTTTGTAAGCTTAGTTAATTTTAATTGTTATTTTTCTCTCTCCATTCAGCAGCTGAAGCCTGAATGGAGAGCGTTTACAGATATCTAAAGAAGTAATTCAAAATTACTATTGAGTGTCATTTAATTCTAAAGATTTATTCTCGTTTATTGGCTCTTGCACACTTTTGGTGAAACCGAGACTGGCGATCGCTAATTTTCAATTTTGGCTTGTTAATTAAAAATTCTCGATATCATTTAGAACAAGGGTACTCCGGAAGGCGTATCAAACTTTAGTTTTAAGGAAACGATAGCTATAGATTACTAGATTGATAACTAGTACCAACAGACCCAAGAAGATTTGCAGACTTCGCGTCAGTTCTTCTGGGTAAATCACCGGTAGAATATAATGTTCGATAAAACTTGTCTCGTATCCGAGAAGGCCACCCTGTTCTCGGAGCCAGTTTTCTAATGGCGTCAGTGGGCATACCCAACCGGCAAGAGAAATGAGTACAGCCCAGGTCAAAGCCGGTAGGTGGAGCAGAGCAAAACGACTAGATTTTCGGACCAACAATCCTCCCAAAACAGCGAACAAGATAAATGCCAAATGAATGAGGACAACCAAATCTGCACTTAGACGGTAAATCACTTTCTGGCTTTCCCCACTGTACTCTCCCTACATTTCAATTTGATAGAATAGAAAATATCTCTTCACGAGTAAGTTTAATCGGATTATTACGGTTAGAAGTTTGCTTAACAATTATCTCTAGATCCTTTGCCTGTACTCCATAATCACTTAATTTAGGAATTGCTAATGCTTCTGTCCATTCGAATAGAGTGTGAATTAAGAAATCCGCATAGTAATTCTCTGATTTTCCTGTTTCTTTTGAGAGGATTTGACCCACCCGACTCATCTTGGCCAGAGCAGGATTTTGAGGTTCTCTGACTCTAATAGCTTCTAAGGTCACTTTATTCGCCATTGCCATTAAAGTCCCACAAACCACTCCATGAGGAATCGGAAATAACCCTCCCACAGGAGAAGCTAAACCATGTACAATCCCCAAACCAGCATTAGCCAGACAAATTCCCGAACATAGGGAAGCATAAGCCATTCCTTCCCTTACCTGGGGGTCATTAGCTCCTGAGCCACAAGCTGAAAGAAAATATTGTGCTACTTTTTCTATACCACTCAGAGCGAGCGCATCAGTTAATGGGGAAGCGGTAGTAGATAAAAAAGGTTCTAACAGTTGGGTCAAAGCATCCAGACCACAAGCAGCAGTAATAGACTGAGGACAGGATGTAAGTAAATTGCCATCAATAACGATTCCATCGGGAATTAAGTTGTCATGACGCAGCGATTTTTTATAGCCATGGGGACCAACTTCACTAATAACCGCATTTTTGGTAACTTCTCCCCCTGTCCCAGAAGTAGTGGGAATGGCCAGGTAAGGCAATTTAATCCCACTGTGGGGAATCCCCTTGCCAACTTTTTCTAAATGGTCAAATATTGAATTTTGATGGGGTAGCATGGCCGAAATTGCCTTGCCTAAATCAATGACACTACCGCCGCCAATACCTACTACAGCTTCAATCTGCTGAGGTCGATATTTTTGACAGAATCTATCTACATCAGGGGTGGTCGGTTCTCCTGCATAAGAAATCCTTTCAAAATTAATCTGATTCTGCTCAAACAGAGATTGAATTAATGACCAATTACCAGAATGATCTAAGGATTTTCCCCCTGTCACGACTAAAACCTTATCTGCTTTGATTGCCTTTAGCAGAGAGGGAAGTAGTTCTATTTTTCCCGTGCCAAAATGAATGGGAGGGACTTGAGCAAAAAAGAACGGTGCAATAGCCATAACTCTTTAAACAGGTGCAATTACTTTGTAGGGAATACCTTGACGAGGTTCGGCCATCCAATCAGCAACTGTTTCTCTCCAAGTTAAATAATGTTGAGTTTGCTTATGGGCCCTAGCTCCGGACTCGGTTTGATAGGCTTCATAGAGAATAAATTTGCTGGGATCTTCAGGAGCTTGTAAAACATCAAAACGCAGATTCTCTGGTTCTTGAACCGAGTGTTGATGATTTATCTTAGTAGCTTTAATAAATTCTTGAATATATTCTGGTTTGACTTTGACCTGAACAATTGTAACGATCATCTTATTTCAATCACGGTAATTTAATAAGAGAATTCTACTTTATTTAATAAGCATCTCTGCCTTATCTAAAAAGAGTAATATCGATCCAAATCACGATATTGAGTCGTTGAAAGCCTTGAAAACTCGTTTAATTGCCGATAATTCCTTTAATCGGCACTTCGGAATCAAGAATCAAGGACACGTAATCAAACTAAAGTTTTAGTTTTTTATCCAATAAAATCTAACCTGAAATTAAATTCTTAATCTTATATTTTATCATCCTAACAAATGAGCCTTTAATTACAGATCTTGAAATTGCACCTAAAGTACCAAAGATCAAAATTAATACTATAGGAACTACAATTCCTTCCGTTACAGCGTTTTTACAGATCCAATTACTATCTCCTAAAAATTCTCCACAGGCTATCTTATCTAAATTAAATAACTTTGCGCCTGCCATCCCTGTACCAATGAAAGTTACTAGAGTCTGAAAATTTCTTTCTCTTTTTTCTTTTTCTAACTCTATCTTACTATTCATTGCATTAATCTTGTTTTCTAATAATTTGAATGCTAGCTGCATATTTTCTAAATCTTTATTGATTTGCAATAAATATTTTTCGTTAACAAGATCGGCAAATTTATCAAGACTATCTAAGTTATTTTTTGCATGAGACTTTTTCTTAATCAATTCAATTCTTCTTTGAAGATTTACTAGATTTATTTCTATAATCTCCTTCTGAAATGTCAAACTTGATAAATCTGTAGTATATTGGTCTAAACTTTCTTGAATATTCTTTAGCTCTTCTTCAATATTTGTTAAATTACTTTGTCCATATTCATTTCTCTTGATTATTTTGGCATTTTTCTCTACCTTTTGATATTTACTTCTCAGCTCTGCCTTGATTTTCCTACTTTGATGATATGCCCAAGTTATTTTATGCCAATAGGAAAATAATCCCATCCAATCTGGATAATACTCAGCACCCTTAATTGCCATATCTCTATTCGGAAATAACAAGATGACTACATGATGATTAGGAAAAGATTCATGTTGCCAGATCTCATATAATTTGCCATTTAAAAAATCACCCTGTGCACATAATCCTTCTTGCCAATTCTCACTAGGGAACAAAACACCGTAGCAATTTTGGGCTATTGTTTCTGTTGTTTCTAGCTCGTTTTCAGCTAGCCAACCAGAAATCAACCATGTTTGACCTATGCTCAGCTGATCTATTTCTATTCTATTTTCGATCTCAGTTTTAATCTCTGCAAAAATTTTTATATTTTGCGGTTCTTTCTCATTATTTACTGAACAATCAATCTGTAATCCATAAACATCATTTAGTGCTACCGGATAGTAATATCCTTCTAAATCATTATTCTGTGGTTTGAAATCATATTGTGGTTTACCTGATTCTGGACCATAAAAAAGGTTAGAATAAGGTGCACTTATCGCTGGTTTAGGGAAGTTAAAATTATTTTGTTCTTCCTTAGGAATGAGGATTTAATTATTTAGCCAAGTTAGACTGATTCTGGTTTGACTACATAGTTCCACTGAGGTAGATGTTCATCGAAAATGACATTCATAGTTTCTTTGAAATCTTGAGCTACTTTTTTCCCTGTTTGATACA
>JBCCYD010000416.1:0-5524 GCA_039190385.1 Cyanobacteria bacterium P01_F01_bin.143
ATACTTTTAATATATTAAACCGCTATACTTTTTTCCCAAACTACTTACAACAATTTTAGTTCTGATTATTGAGAATAGATTTCCATTAATGATATACGACTATTGGCAATAGATTAAAGTAGGGAAATTTAATATTTGAGCTATAAAAATTACTAATCAGTATTAGCCTGTTCCATATGTTTCCTTAAACTTAGAGGGCGCATATCAGTCCAAACTTCCCCAATATATTGGAGACATTCTGATTTGAGACCGCTTTTTCCCACAGCTTTCCAACCGTAGGGAATTTCTTTATATTCTGGCCAAATAGAATATTGTTCTTCTTCGTTAATAACTACTAGGTAAGTAGTTTTATCTTCTTGATTATCTTGATTCATGATTTATTATTTTTTAGATGGACAACTAAATAAACTCAGCCTTTTTTAGTGTTTTTAAACTATTTTGAAAAGCATCGCGAATAGCATAAACATCTTGTGATGTATGAGCCGTGGACAAAAATCCGCCCCGATCGCCGTTTCTTAAATGTATTCCTTCCCTTAATAGCTGATAGGATAGCAAGTTGGCTGCTGTGGTCGAAAGCTGACTCTGGGAAAGTGCGATCGCGAAGAAAGAGCCAAAAGAAATAAATTTAATGGGTATTAGTTCTTCTGCTGTAAATTGATTCAATTCCTCAACTAATTGGGATGTGCGTTGATTTAATTGTTCATAAATATTATCTCCGTTATTTTTGATTTGTAAGAAAGTTGCCTTGGCCGCAGCTAGAGCTAAAGGGTGCTTACAAAAGGTGCCAGCAAAAAAGGTAGTCTTTACCGAAGGAGCACTATCATCTCCATAATTCCAAACTCCGCCATCAATGCGAGCCATATATTTGGCTTTTCCCGCGATCGCAGAAATCGGCAATCCGCCGCCCATGATTTTACTATAGGTAGCTAAATCAGCTTGAATCCCAAACCATTGTTGGGCACCTCCGGGAGCCAGTCGAAATCCGGTAACCATTTCATCAAAGATTAAGACAATGCCTAATTCTTCAGTAAGTTCTCTTAATTCCTGGAGAAATTTTTTAGGTTGTACTTCAGGACAACGACTTTGAATCGGCTCAACTAAAACAGCCGCTAAATCTTGAGAATTAGCTTTGATAACTTCCAAAGATTTTGGGTTATCGTAGTCTAGAACCAAAACATCTTTTGCCACATTTGCCGGCACGCCGATCGCTGCGGGAGTAGCCTTGGGATTAACATTGGCAGCTAATCCTGACTGCAAAGGAGCAACTAAAGTTTTTAACCAACCTTGGGATTTATCTAAAACTCGATTGGCTGCCTTTTTCGCATATTCAGCCAAACTAGCTCTAACTAACATGGCATCAGAGTGACCGTGATAAGAGTTAGTAAAAATGGCAATTTTTGGCTTATTGGTGGCTGCTCTAGCAATTCTGATAGCAGTCATGACAGCTTCAGTTCCCGTATTGCTAAGAGTAACTCGCTCAAGTCCAGTAAGCTCGCTAATGAGTTGGGAAACTTCCCCAGCGAGACTACTTTGGGGTCCAATTTGAATTCCTTTTTGTAATTGTTGTTCAATTGCTTGTCTAACAAAATCAGGATTATGACCAAAAAGATTAATCCCCAATCCCATGAGAATATCAATATACTCGTTCCCGTCGAGATCCCAAATTCGCGAACCCGAAGAGCGATCGCAGACGATAGGATAGCAAATCTCTTTTAAATCAGCTGAAAAGTTAAATCCCAAGGAACTCTTATCGGCAAAAACAGCACGATAGTCCTGCGCAATTTGCTTAGAGGCAGCAGTCTTTTGGAGATGAGATTTGATTAAATTATCAATATATTCTTTTTGAAGATTGCTCTTATTAGTGCTAACCATCAGGTTTAAACTTTTTTGTTTTTCTAAAGCAGTTTGCCTGTTAAATAAAGAATTTTGCTGCCGTAAATTTAAATAGTGCATATTCTGCACCACAAATATTTTACATTAGCTGCGTATTATTCTTAATAACGAAAGATCAGAAATTTGCGCTTGTTCTTTAAGCTATGGTAGTAGTATTTTTCGATATAAAACGCGATCGCCTTAATTAATGAAGTTTAAACCATCCTTGCCTGTAGTTAAAGTTAAGCATTTTTTTCCTTGGCACCAATTATCCTATCGTAAATTTCGCCTAGCCCTGGCGTTATTGGGGGTTGCTTTTTCTAACATCTTAATTTTTACTCAATTAGGCTTGAGGGCCTTACTATTCGATGGACTAAAATTAGTTCCAGAACAATTGAATGGGGATTTATTTTTAGTTTCCGCCTATTCTGCCACGATTGACAGTAGTTCTATTCCCAAGATTCACCTAAATCGTGTTACAGCATTGCCAGAAGTTTCAGCGATCGCGCCCTTGTATATTCGCGAAGCTAATTGGGTCAATCCTCAAGAATTAAAAGCCATAAATTCTCAAAATGAAGTGCCAACCAGCGAATCTCAACTTCAAGAAGAACTATTTCCCGATAAAGTCAAAATTCTGGCCTTTAACCTCATTCAACCTGTACTAAAGTCTCCTGAAATTAATCAGCAGCTACATCGCTTGAACATTCCCGACACAATTTTATTTGATCGCCTATCTCAAGCGAAATTAGGAAAAATCACCAAAATATATCAACAAAATCAACAAGTTACCACCATCATGAATAATCGGCGTATTCAGGTAGTTGGGCTTTTTAGCTTGGGAAGTACCCTATTTGATAATGGTCATGTGGTGATGAGTGATTGGAATTATGCTCGCCGTAACGGACAAAGTAGTCTTAGCACTTTTAATGTGGGGATAATTATCCTAGAGCCAGGAATTGATCCGCTGCTGGCTCAAGCTCGCATTAGAGCTAATTTACCGACTGCGGTTAAGATTATGACTCGTCAGGAAATTATTGCTTCTGAGCAAGCCTATCGAGCATCTTTACCCAATGGGAAGATTCTCAATTTTGGGGCGGCAATGGGATTTATTATTGGCACAGTGATTGTTTATCAAATTCTCTACACAGATATTAGCGATCGCATTACCGAATATGCAACTCTTAAAGCGATTGGTTATTCAGATATTACTTTGTTAATAATAGTTTTTGCTCAAGCAATATTATTGGCAATTCTCGGCTTTATTCCTGGAATCGCTTCTTCCTATGGCGTTTATATTCTGTTAACAGAATTGACAAAAATCCCCTTAACCATGCGACCTGAAATTGCAATTAGAGTGTTCTGTCTTACTCTAATTATGTGTGGAGTATCGGGGGCAATGGCCACTGGGAAATTACGTTCTGCTGATCCTGCGGATATTTTTTGATAAATTGTTTAACAAATATGTTAAATTCGCGATCGCTAATAGTTTAGAATCATGATTAAAAAGACTAGAGATAGTACAGAAAATGTTTGTAACTGAAAAAATAAATTTAACAGAAGATCATTTGTCAATATTAACTGGGGTAACTTGGGATGACTATGAGAAATTGGATATTCCCGAAAATAATTCCTATTTAATTTCTTATTTGAATAACGAAATCACTATTATGTCACCAGGGAGAAATCATGAAAGAATTGCTGAAACAATTGGCATGCTTATAGAAGCCTATTGTGATAGATATGATATTGATTGTTTTCCTTTTGGTAGTACTAGGCTAGAAGAGAAAGGATTAGAAGCAAAAGAACCTGATACTAGCTACGCATTTAAAACTGACAAAAATAAGCCGGATTTAGCAGTAGAAGTCATTTTTACAAGTGGAAGTTTAAATGATTTAATCAAATATAAGTATTTGAAAATCAAAGAAGTTTGGCTCTGGCAAAACAACCAAATAACATTTTATAAACTTGAAAATAACAATTATAAAAAAATTGAAGAAAGCTTTCAGCTAAAAGGAATCAAGTCACAATCTTTAATTGAATTTGTTAATCGTGGATTTTCTGAAAGTACAACTAAAATTAGAAAAGATTTTGTTAACCTCATTAGATAAATTATTTTTTTTAATACGCTTCAGATAACACTAAATTCAAAATTTAGTGTTATGTCTTAATTATCCTAAGGATTCAAAAGCAACGCCCTGATTAACAAATAAATTGGATAAATTGGGATCTGCATTGATTGCGTTTGTTTCAGCAGGGCCAGCATAGAGAAAAGTTCCATTTTGGCTATTTTGAAAGCGATTAAATTCGACTCCGCGATCGGCAGCCCCATCTAGCAGATAAAATTCGGGGATATCTTCACCATTTGCATCTAAACCTTGTCTAGTCCACCGATCTCTCTGGTCAGAATTCTCAGCAAAAATAGCATCATATTCTCCCGTACTAACAAACAAGAAAGTTCCTGGTAAATCTATACTGGCAAGGCGGAAAAAAGGAATTAAATTTTCTCCAGGAACCGTGCTAGCGACAAAAGCTGGATTGATAGTTCCATCTTCAGCTACTCCGTCCAGCGAAAAAGAATTGCTAAGATTAGGATCGGCTAAAATGCTATCCCTTTCTTCTGTACCGACAAAAACATAGGTTCCTGAAGTAAAACCAGTATTTCTGAAGCGAAATAGAGGAATAGTTTGCTCATTTAGCTGCTCTTGGGTATCTGCCAAAGTAAATGTCACACTACCTGCATTAGGATTAATCGCAAAATCTTCATCTGCCAACAGTGAATAGGTAACGGTTTCAACGCCTATATCATTATTTCTGTTGAAATTGGGGTCCTCAGCAGGTAGATCAGCATCATCGAAAATAGGAAGAGTAATGGTCGCTACTTGCTCAGTCATTCTGAAGCTAAAACCACTACTATCATCAAAACCTCGAACTAATAGTCCACCAGAAAAAGTCGCTTGAGGTTCAGGAGGTAAGATGTCAAAATCCCCCAAGGAAAAAGGGACTCCACTACCAATATCTACTACGAGACCTTCTGCTGGTGGTGGTTCACTTAAGCTCAGTGTGATAGTAGTCTCTGTTCCTTCAGATTCAATTAAAGTTCTTGCTGTAGCCGCAATAGATACAGTTATTAAGTCAGGATCGGGATCGGGATCGGGATCGGGATCTGGGTCGGGGTCAGGATCTGGATCAGGATCATTCGGAACATCTGCTCTAGTATCAAAAAAGCTAACGGTACCCGAATTTTGTTGAGGATCAATTGTATAGCCCGCTCCCGGTTGCAAAGAGTAGGTAACGGTAAAATCGTCGGGAGTTAGAGGATTATCGTCATTAACGATCGCATCAGTACTATCATCATCGAGAAAAATTGGAGCACTAACGCTGGCATTTTGTTCAGTAATAGTCACGCTAAAACCCGAAAAATCGAAATCTCCAGCAATGGCATCTCCTCCTACTACATCAATGGCAAATACATCTAGTTGGGATAAGGATTCGGGGACATTCCCATCAACAGTAACCAACAAACCTCCTGCTGGTGGCGGTTCACTCAGAGCAAAATTAAAGCTAAATATCGTACCCTCGGTTTCAACTAAAATACCTGGGGAAGTAGAAAGACTAACTATAGGTTCCATAATTTTTTAAAATCAAACTGAAT
>JBCCYD010000417.1:0-5499 GCA_039190385.1 Cyanobacteria bacterium P01_F01_bin.143
AAACATCTTGCTCTGAATATGCTGAGGACTGTTCAGAAAAAACGACAGTCAATCAAAGGATTACGCAAACAAGCTGGGTGGAATGATTCCGTCCTCAAATCCTTACTTTATGCTGCCACAAAAGTGTGAGGTAGCCCTGCCCCAGACTGCGAGCATAGGTAAACAAAGGAGCAAATTCTGCTAGCGGCTCAGTCAGATTTTCTAGCAAAGATTCCAGCCGTACTAATTCTGTACTTGAATCTAGGGAAACTTGGTAAAATGCGGCAAGTTGACGCACTGCGCTTGTTGGTTCGAGATAAGCTAAGGCTGTCCATAACTGAGCCAAAGCAAAATCGCGCTCATCAGGATCATCGCTGGAGAGTAAAGGTTCGACATACACCAGTAAAAACTCAGCTAGTTCGGTGATTCTTGCTTGTCCGAAATTGGTATTTTCCCCCAGACGCTGAAGCAAAGTTTTGCGTACCAGCTGCTCCATCTGATAAATTTCATATCCAACTTCCGACAATAGTTCAGAAAACAACAGATCTGCGACCGCGATCCAAGGAATGTCTAATTGTTGTTCATTGCTATCTTGCTGAAAATTTGCCCACAGAGAATAAAGTAAATCGGGGGTAACAGCCAAAGGAAAAGCCGCATGACAAGCAAACCAGAAATGAGCATCACCAAACCGCTGACTAAAAGATTCAATTCTGCGATGAGCTTCTTGGATTTCAGCTTGTGATGATGATTGTACTTCTCTCATTTTTTGCTTGAAATAAAAATGTGTTTTGATGCTTTAAGATGCGTTACGCTGCGCTAACAGCATCCTACTGATCTTTCTCCCCCAAATTTGGGGGTCAGGGGGCTTAAATTCATTATCTTTTTAAATATCCTCGCAAAACATTAATTGTTTCCTGAAAGCCTTGACCACTAACTTCAAACATGGGAACTAAACGAGCAATTTTTTCTGCACTTGTACCTTGCCAACGTCCATAGGGCATAGGATTGAGCCAGGCAAGATAATTTACTTGCTGCCGTAACTGTGACAAAAAATCAGCCGTCAATTTAATTCTCTTGGGATTCAGTCCCCCTCGCAAAGCTCCAGCATCGCTAAAAATCAAAGCAACTGTCCATTTAGCATCAAGTTTAGGTAGAATTTGGCTAATTAATTCTGCTTGTTGATGATAAGGATCGCGATAGAGATATTCAGCAGGGCAATTTTGAAAGTGATAAATGTCAGTTTTTCCTAGGTTTCCCGACTGTTGAACAGTTGCGACTAAAAGATCGCCAAATCCATGAAAAGGCAACATCGAACCATCATAATCTATTAATAAAATTAGTTGCGTACGATTAACACGGGGAGGAACCAATACTGGTTGGAGTAAAAATCCTTGGCGGCTAATTTGCTTAACCGTTGCCTTGATGTCTAATTCCGTTGCTTTGCCAGAACGTTCGAGTTGCCGTAAATAACGCCAGCTTTGTTTAATCTGCCGAGGAGTCAGGGGAAAATATTCTTGGTTGATAAAAAAGCGATTATTGTTTACCAATTGAGCAATTTCAATTTTATTAATCTCCTGAACTATTTCCTTAGAAAAAGAAGTATGGACTTGCTCTGAAATCTTCAGAGCAATTGGCCGCTTTTGCCTAGCAAGCCGTTTGTCTATCTTCTTACTAAGGGATTTAATCGCAAAAACACCAATCACCATAGTTAAAGCAATTATTCCCAAACCTCCCCAAAATAATGGTTGCGAAATTGTTGTCGTGATATTAGGAATAGCGATAACATTTGGATTGTCTTTTGGTAGTTCAGTTGTTGGTTCTTGAGTCGGCTCTTGTGTTGGTTCCTGGGGATTTTCTGTGAGATTTTCCGTGAGAGGTTCTGAGTTTTCCTCAATTAAATAATCGGAATAGATTATCACCATACTTAGTAAGACGACTACTCCCAAAACAAGATTTCTTTGAGTTTTACTTTCAGCACTGTCAGAAACCTGAGAATTATTGACGACGGGGAAAGAATCAGGCTTGCCAATAATTTGTTCAAAATGATAATCAAAGATTCGCTTATCTTGAGGAGACTTGATCCAGAGAGTGCAACATAATCGTGCCAATGCTGCACGATCTGGAAAACCAAAACCGCCCTGTATTGCCTGTAATAGCAATTTATATTCTCTGATTCCTAATGGTAAGCCAGCTTTTTGTAATCGAGGAAACAACTCTAATAGCGGCAATTTTTCAAGATCCATTCTTCAAATAACGTTTATGATCCTCCCAACGTTTTAACAACACTCCTGCATAGGGTAATTTACCTTGTAATTTTACTAATATTTCGTCTTCTGGTTCACGACGCAAAACCTGAAACCAATCAATCAATTCACTAGTACTGACCATTTTTCCCGCATGAGTTTTATCCCTCCGCATTTGTTCTCGTAGCTCTTGGAACCTTTGTACTGCTTGATTAACTAATGTCTCTGGAGGATCATTGAAATGGGCATTGATAATTTTTTTTAATCGCTCATCTTCGGGGAAATCAATATGGTGAAATAAACAGCGACGCAAAAATGCATCGGGTAACTCTTTTTCATCATTACTCGTAATCAGGACAATTGGTGCCACTTTGGCTTGAACTATTTCTCCTGTTTCTTCTACTTTGAACCAGCGGCGATCTAACTCCATCAAGAGATCATTCGGAAAATCAAGATCTGCTTTGTCAATCTCATCAATTAGAACCACTGTTTGTTTTTCATTCCGAAAAGCATTACCTAACTGACCCCAACGCACATAGGTAGCAGGATCACTGATACGCTTAATCTCTTTTTCTTTAAGAATCTTATTGGCAGCTAGTTGGGCATCTCGCAAACGAGCTACTGTATCGTATGAGTAAAGACCTTCTCGGGCGATAGAAGTAGATTTAATGCACCAAAATTCTAAGGGTAAATTCAACTCATATGCGATCGCGCGAGCTAATTCTGTTTTTCCACATCCTGGCTCACCTTTAAGCAAGAGTGGTCTTTGTAAATAGATTGCAATGTCGACCGCTTCCACTAATTCATTACTCGGTAAATAGGGCAATAATAATTGTCCCCATTGATCCCTTTCCCCAGGTTGCGGTTGTACCTTGCCTGTATATTGCAAATTTTTCATCGTATCTTTCTCCCCAACACCAAAGACCTAAAACCCAATCCCTAACACCCAACCCCTAACCCCAATCTTCAAAGTTTCCATAGTCGTTCTACCTCATCGAAGTAGTTGTAACCACAACGTTCAAAAATACCTTGCAAAACATATTCGGGTATTCCATCATCACTCTGGGAAAGGATTGCGTTTACTGTATCGTCAATATTATGGGTTAGCTCATAGGGTAATTCGTTAAATTCATGCAACATCCAGTTAGTAACATTTTCTGCGGTAAATTTACTAATATCTGGCGATCTCACTGGAACTTCGACCTCATTACGATTAATTTGATCAACAAAGAGGTGAGCTAAATTACCTATCGAGCCTTCGTAATCTACCAAAAATATCAATAGCTTATATTTACTATCAGGCAAATCAGCTTGTCGAGCTTTTTGAGCTAAAGGTTGCCAAAAATCTTTAATCAATTGTTCTAAATAATCTTGGGGTACCCAATGAATATCATGGAAAACTAAGAGTATATTTTCTGTTTGCCATGAGCGATAAACTCCCTCAGCAATTTCTAAGGGTGAGGGGAGTGGCGATCTTCTTCCTAAAACCTTATTTCCTAGTTCACGCCATAATGTATCAATATCGGTTCTACGTACTGTGCGAGACAATTCAATTCTGATTTTTTTGTAGTTTATATTATAGGGAACATATTGCTCAACTAAGCGATTTAACAACCATCGCTGTCCATATTTGAGGGAACCATGAATCACAAAAGCAGCTACAGACTGAGCTTGAATCAATCTAAGAAATAATTTAACCTGTTGCTCATAACCTAATTTCAAGAGCATACGATATAGTTGCTCACTATTGGAAGTTTTGTCCAACTCTTTTAAATCTTGATTAATGCTCTCTCGTTTTTGTTCTGCTTCTTCGATCTGTTGATCTAGTCGAAATTCTTCTCTGGGTTGTAGATTACGAATTCTTTTCGAATTACGTAGATACTCAATCTCCTCACTCAGGAGATTATATTCCTGTTGCAGTTCACTATAACGACGTTTGAGGTTAGCATCTAGAGGCATTAGAAGTTAGGAATTAAGTTTCTCTTCTAATTCTCCCATTATTTTGGCAGCTTGATCTCTTTTTTTCTGAGCTTCGGCGATTTGTTGAGTCAGTCGGAAACGTTCTTGCGATCGCAAATCATCGATTCTGGCGGAATTGGTTAAAAATTCTATTTCCTGATTTCTATAATCATATTCTTGTTTCTGTTCTTTAAGTTGCTGTTCCAGATGACGACGCTGTGTAGCAGTTAATGATGATTGTTTTAACTTAACAATTGGTTCTGATTGATTGCCAGGACTACTCATGTTAATTCTCTCAACGGTGCGACGAATTCCTTGGGCAATATCTAAAAAAGCTTCATCGTGATTTGACCAAGTAGTTACGGGTTTAGCATTTTTCTGCAATCCCTGTAATTTACTGAACACTGCACCAGTCCAATCAACAGGTCGCAAAATAATTGGAATCACCACAGCTTCTCCTGCTTCATGACGTTCCATTGCCCGTCTCATTTCCAGATCAAAGCAATAATCAGAAGCCATAAAATCAGGACTGATTAAGAGTAAGATAATTTGCGCTGAATTGAGATGAGTATCAATTGCCTCTGCCCAGTCAGTTCCGACATTAATATCGCGATCGTACCAAGTGCTAATTATGCCCTGTCGCTGCAAAAGTTTCAGATGCTTAGCAAGCTCATCTCGAAGTTCTTCGTCCTGATGAGCATAGGAGAAAAAGATTTCAATCTTTTGGTTTACTGAAATCATGATGTTATTTTTCTGTATCAGCGATCGCAATTAAGAAATACCAATGTTCCTTACTTTGGCGATTTTAGCTGATTTTCTGGCTTAGAGCTTTTTATCTTGTTGTATCCCATATTTAGTAACCAATTATGTAGCTTATCAACAACAGATGATTCCTCTTCTTGAGCAACTATTGGTGATTTCTGTTTACAAACTATTAATTTTAAAGAAGCAAATTTAATTGATTGTCTATTTATCAGGTTATCTTTGAGTACGATTCGTACTGTGGCTTGGCATCCTCAAGCTCCAATTTTAGCTACAGGTCATGAGGATGGAGAAATTATAATCTGGGAAGGCAATTCAGAAAGAATTATCAAATCCTTAAGAGACCACAATAGAGTAGTCAACTCAGTATCATAGACTAGGGATGGTAAGACTCTCGCTTCTGGTAGTAGAGACAATACAACTCACATTCCGCACGTCAAGATGTATTTTTGAGAAGCTCATTAAAAATAAGAATTTAATCATAGACTATTCTTGGTTAATATACTTAATTAAATAGCGATTGACAAACCAAGCTGAATAGACTCTTAGTTATTAT
>JBCCYD010000418.1:0-5487 GCA_039190385.1 Cyanobacteria bacterium P01_F01_bin.143
TGAGAAATTGCATGTGCCATCATTCCTAATTGTTGGACAATCATATAACTACCAACAACCGCACATAAAACTCCTAATAACATGCCAACTACAATGGCGTTGACCATAAATTCATAACGTAGTGGTTCTAACAACCATTCCAACATTTAATTTTCCCCAAATTATCTTAATTATTAAGTATTAGATATTAGATGATAAAACATGGTTTTCGTAAGTAATATCAAGATTGCGCTGATTCAACACTTCCTCACGACGACCAAAGGCATTAATTTTCTTGTTGAGAAGTAAGATATCGCTATAATTTTTGATGCTTTCTCCCAAATCATGGCTCACTACCATGACAATTTTTCCTTGTTCTTTTAACTCATGAAAAATTTCAAAAATGATATTTTCCGTTTTTCGATCCACCCCTACAAATGGTTCGTCAAAAAAGAATATTTCTGCTTGCTGAGCTAATGCACGGGCGAGAAAAACTCTTTGTTGCTGCCCACCAGAAAGTTCACCGATTTGTCTATTTCTTAAATCCCAAATGTCCACCCTTTTTAATGCCATTTTTACCAGTTCCCGCGACTGACGCGAAGGATGTCGAAATAAACCCGTTGGAATAGTCCGAGCCATCATCACCACATTTTTCACCTTTACTGGATAATCCCAATCAATTTGCGTTCGCTGTGGGACATAAGCAACTTTATCCAATTTCTGTTTGAGGGGATTACCTCCGAAAGTAATTACACCACTAGTTGCTGGAATTAAATCCAACATAGCTTTGATCATTGTGCTTTTACCTGCTCCATTTGGCCCGAATATACCGACTAATTGACCAGACTCTAAACTAAAGTTAATTTCTCTAAGTGCATAATTATCTCGATAACAAACTGACAGGTCTTTGACTTGCAATATCACGGGAAAAACTTTATTTTTTGAATAACTGTAAACTATATAAGCTTGATATATCCTAATCCAAAATTAATCGAGAACGCATAAAATCTTAAAATTTCATAGATTGTATTGAAAATAATTATCATTTGTTTTAACATTCTATATCACAAGTGACATTAACAGTACATTTCTAAAATAAAGTGATAAAATTACTACAAACTAATTCTCGCAAACTTCTGAGTACAGCTGCTTTGAGTGCAATCATAATTTTGACCGGATGTAACACCACTCAAAGCGAACAAACAACAGGGACAGAAGAAACTACCGCTCAATCTACAGCAGATGATGATGGAAAACCACAAGTTGTCGCTTCATACAGCGTCATCTGTGACATGGTAGAAGAGATTGGTGCTGACAAAATTGACAGCAATTGTTTAATAGATTACGACCAAGATCCCCACACCTACGAAGCTAAACCCTCAGACCGTAAAGCAATTGAGGATGCAGATGCAGTATTTTATGCCGGGTTAAACTTTGAACCTTCCATTGTCGAGATGGCAGAAGCGACCGAAACCCCAGCACCAAAAATTCCTCTCCATGAAAAAGCAACTGCAAATGTGATTCAAGTTGAGGAAGAAGGGGAAATAGAACCAGATCCTCATGTTTGGCATGATATTACTAATGGCAAAGAGATGGTGGCGTTAATCGGTGATACTTTAGCTCAGATTGACCCAGATAATGCGGATGCTTACAAGTCCAATGTGGAAAAATACAATACCGAATTAGATCAACTCGATGCTTGGATTAAACAGCAAATTGCGTTAATTCCAGCAGACAAGCGTAAGTTGATCACAACCCATGATGCGATGAGCTATTATGCGAGAGCTTACGGTTTAACAGTAGAAGGAACATTATTGGGAGTTAATACAGAAGAACAACCCAGCGCAACTAAGGTCAAGGAACTCTCTGAGGAAATCAAATCCAAAGGGGTTACCACTGTTTTTGCAGAGTTAACGGCTAATGACAAAGTATTACAAGTAGTTGCTAAAGAAGCAGGAGTTGAAGTCACACCAGAACCCTTAATTGCTGACGGTATCGGTGCAAAAGGAACTCCAGAAGGAAGTTATACTGGTATGATTGAGTATAATACTTGCATTATCGTCAACAGTCTTAGCGATCAAGAATGTCAACCAATTGAGGATTCTTAGGATTGGGGAAGAGTTCCAAAAGATCAGCTTTAGCGATCGCTAAAGCTGATCTTTATCCTATGCAAGACGCGACCAAGAAATTCACAGGTTTGATATAGTAGAGCGTTTAACCCCTATTGGCTGACAATCTCAACAGTCTGAGCGATTGAAGGAACACCTTGATCGGAGATGAGGAAGAGATTGTACATCCCTTCTGGAGCAACAAACGCATCTTCTGGCGCAGTGATCTCAAGTTTGCCCGGTTCTAGTTCTTGATACTGAATTACAACTCGGCGTTGATTCTGATCAAAGCTATGTGTGTGAGCACCCAGAGCCATAAGGACAACCCCATCAGATTCTGGCATTGATGCTGAGGCAAAATCAACAATGAGCTTAGACTTTCCGAGTACGAGTTTTTGCTCTGATATCTTGGTAATTTCTGGCCTAGGGCCTTGAAATAAATAGGGAGGACTGAAAATTCTTAGTTCTGGTCTTTCACAACCTATCCTATACTCACCCTGCTCAGCATCTTGATAAATTCTCCCGCCGCCAATTAAAACCCGACCATCTTTCAATAACAATGAAATGTTATGGTATCCTCGCATTTGATCATCCTCAGTCCATGAACTGAGTTTGAGAAGTGTGTTCTGTTGCGGATCATAGATGATAGGTTTTGTTAGATCGCCTATATTTTCCTCTGGAACAAAATATTCCTCTCCGTTTACGATCAGAACTGTTCCATCTGGAAGTATGGTTGACGCAGCTCTTTGCCTAGTAATACCAGTATCTAGAGAAGTCCATTTCATCTGGTAAGGGTCAAACTTATCAATACGTTGTCCCTCTTGGAGCCCTCCATTACCTCCGCCAACAATAACAATGTGCCCCTCCTCAGTGATAAATGCAGAGGTATCGTTCAAAGCCCCTCCCTGGGGTCGGCGTGCTTCAATAGGGGTAGTAAATCTTTCCTTTTCTGGTACATTCTCATCCAAGCTCAAAAATGCTAAGCCAGGTACAAATGAAGAATCCTCAGGATTAGGCGCTACACCACCGTAGATCACAACATGGCGCTCATAGCCATCAATTTTAACGGGCTTGGGTAACAGCATCGAATGGGGATAGTCGAAAACATCGATACCAACTTGCAGTGGAGCATTGTCGTGATTCACCCAAATAGTCCAAGGATTCTGTCCTTCTTCAAATTTTCCAGAATCGAAAATAGTGACACTTCTATTCAGAAAGCTTATCTTATTAGGATTAAGAACACTGACCCATTTAGCCAATCCACCATTAACCAGGTTCCTGCCACCCGGTATTCTAGTAATGCTTGGGTACCACATCATTCCCGTTTCGTACCAATCATCCCATGAGCCATCTTCAGGTGGAGTTGGTCCTCCTGGATTGGTATAAGCAACCTTTGAGAATTCTTCACCATCAAAAACTCGTGCGTAATTTAATCCAAATTCATCTTGTAGAAATGGAAAGGGATATTCAACATCGCCAAGATTGGTATATCTCGCACCACCCGTAAACAAAATATCTCCATTTGGCAAGGGAGCATGACCAGAGCAATACAGCACATCTCCCTCCAGTTGAGGAGCTTCATCAATAGGCTGAATGTTTAAAGTTCCATCACTTATTGTATCTAGCTGTGTTGGGTCTAACAAAAAAGATGTCCCAAATGCTCGCCCCTCGAAATCTTCACAGGAGCGTTCTTTAGGGCGACTCCATCCAGTCAGCAGCACTTTCCCATCTGGCAGCAAATTGGCATGAATTGGAGCAACCCACCAACCTTGCTCAGGCTTAGGAATTTTGTCACTTCCGGGAAATGTGTCAGTCGTGTCCCTAAGAGTAGCAATTGGTCCCCATTTACCATCTTGAGCATAGTTAAGATTGCTATCCAATGTGGAAGACTGACAAGAGTAGAAGAAAAGTGATAGAAGTACAACGAGTACTGGAAAAATACGAGGCTTAGTCATTGAAAATCCTCAGCATAATTTAGATATAGAATCAAGCTCAATAAACGTAAAAATATGAGCATTAACTCAATATGAATTAGGTCAGTTATAGGTCACTCATGCTCTTAATATGCAAAATATATCTATACTTGACCATTAATTCATCTATAATTCAGATTATTTTAGAATGAAATAGCTTATTAAAACTGTAACCTAACGAACTAAGGATATTTCTCAAGGAAGAAGATATAGCGCTACGCGCTAGGGATTGGGGATTGGAGATTAGTGATTGGGAATTGGGGGATTAGCTAATTTGGTATGATATATCACTCTTGATTAACCGCTAAAATTTTGTAAAAATAAAGCTAGAATGCTTGCGGAAAAAAAGATCAACTATGACCAAAATCTTTATCAGTCACAGTCATGCCGATGAAGCGATCGCAGATTTACTGATAGATTTTTTGGGTGAAGCGATGAAAATCGATAAAGATGATATCCGTTGCACATCAGACCCAAATCATGGATTAGATTTTAGTTCTTCTTCGATAAGTGATCAGCTAAAAAATGATCTCAAGAACGCCACTGCATTAATAGTTATTGCAACGATAGATAGTTTGAAGTCGCCTTGGCTTTTATTCGAGGTTGGCTCATTTTGGACAACTGATAAATTGGTAGCGCCGATAATCGGGCCAGGATTAAAGATTGCTGATTTACCAGGTCTATTGAGAGGATATCGTAGTATTCAGATAGAGAAAGAAGATGTATTTTATGAACTGGGTGAATTAATCAATCAATTAGAGAAAAAGCTGGATGTTAAACAAATCGGTGCAAGCCGCAGGAAAGACAAAAAATTGAATGCTTTCATCAAAGGATTTCAAGATTGGAAGCCTAAATTATCAACAATTACTCAGTCGCAAAAACAAGAAATTGAAAAGCTAGAAGCTCAAATACAAGAATTAAACAAAGATTTATCAGAAGCGCGATCGCAGAGTGTCCATCTTCAGGAAAAGGAAGAGAAAATTGCGCATTTAGAAAATGAATTGCTAGAAGCGCGATCGCAGAAGGAGACTGATCAAAATGAAATAATTCATCTAAGAGAACAAATAGAAGAGCGATCTCAACAAAAACTTGAAATTAACCAAAAAAAGCAAAATCAAAATTTCATTGAACAATTGGGTGAATTAGAAATGATTTTTATTCCTAGTGGAACCTTAATTATGGATTTACCGGAAGAAGACAGCAATAATAAAAAATCTCAGCACGAAGTGACTGTTCAAGCTTTCTATATGGGAAAATTTCTTATAACTCATGCACTGTATCAAATAATCTATGCTTTACCCATAAGTCTCTAAAGAAAGATGGGAAGAAGGATGTAGCCGTTTCCAAGTAGAAGCAATATCATGCAATCGTGACAGTACTCGCCAAAGAGTTTTAACTCCAGGAAAACCATCATGTTTACGAGCTAA